>JAJDIC010000032.1 GCA_030266525.1 Desulfovibrio sp. OttesenSCG-928-G15
GCCGACAGGTTTGCCAAGGTCTTTTTCATTGCCGACAACGTCCAGTATGTCGTCCATAATCTGAAAGGCCGCGCCAATGGCCGTGCCATAGGCGGCAAGCGCATGCCTCTCTTCCGCCCCGGCCTCGGCGAGCACCGCTCCGGCTTCGCAGGACATGCGCAGCATGGCCCCGGTCTTTAGCGCGTGCATGGCTGCAAGCTCTTCAAGGCTTATATCGTTTCGCGCGGTATATTCCATGTCCAGGGCTTGGCCCCCTACCATTCCTGCCGAGCCTGAGGCTTCTGCCGCGAGGGCAATGGCCAGAAGAACCGCGCCATCAGATATGCCTTGCCCGGAGCCGGATGAAGCGCCGGACGATTTCCCGGACGAGGCAACGCGGGTCATGAACAAAAACGCGTCCGAGAGCAGGCCGTCTCCGGCCAGGATGGCAGTGGCCTCGTCAAACTGCTTGTGGCAGGAGGGCTTGCCCCGGCGCAGATCGTCATCATCCATGGCGGGTAAATCGTCGTGAATCAGGGAATAGGTATGAATGCATTCAATGGCTGCGGCAAAGGGCATGACGGCATCCGGGGCGGGTTTTTTCCCGCAGGCGGCAGCAGACAGCAGGCAGAGCACCGGACGGATGCGTTTGCCCCCGGCAGTGAGGCTGTAGCGCATGGCCGCGGCCAGCCTTTCCGGGGCGCGGCAGTGGTTGGTCGGATCGCCAAGCCAGGCTTCTACCATTGCCGCATAGCGGGTCAGTTCTTTTTTTACAAGCGCCGTATCGAGTATGCTGTGCGTGTTCATCGTCGGGCCTATTCCTCTGCGGAAGCGTTGAAAGGGGTTTGCGCGCCGTCTTCGGAACAGACCAGAATTTCATGCCGGGCTTTGTCCAGCAACTCTTTGCACGACTTTGCCAGGCTGCGCCCTTCCTTATACAGGGCGACATTGTGCTCAAGCGAAATATCGCCCCGTTCCAGTTCATCAATGATTTGCTGCAAGCGTTCCATCTGGCTTTCAAAGGTGTTGGAAGTTTTTTTTGTCACAGTGCGATATTCCTCTCAATATTGCTGGGCGGGCTGCTGCCTACCTGTAAATCCCGTTCATGAAATCATCTTTGAACTGGACTATGGCCTCGTTGTTTACCATGAGCATGTCCAACTGCCGTGTAACCTGAAGCAAACGACCCAGTTGGTCAAGGCGCAGAGCGATATCTTCTTTCGGGTATTTCTGGAATCTGGCCTTGAGCATATCGCCTTGCATCATAACGGCAAAATCCAGCTCCTCCAATACAAGGGCAATGGCCTTTATCCGTCTGATGCGCCGTTCTTCGCCCGCTGCGCCGCCCTGAAAGCTGAAAGAAACGTAGTTTTTGCTGACAGTCATGCCGCAGTAGGCATCCAGAACGCTGTAATGATAGCCGACGCGTGAGCTGAAATTCATGTATCTGTCGGAAATAATGGCATAGCTTTTGTCGCCGAAGCGGGCATCGCCACCGCGCGGGTTGGCCATTTGCTGGCTCATGACCGACATGAAGCCGCCCATGTTGATGGGGCGGGGCTTTCTGAACAGTACATCCGGCCTGAGCATGCCGCCAAGCAGGGCTTGTAGCGGAACGCAGGTCACTTCTTCCGGCTTTACGCTGCGCGCTCCGGCGGCTACGCGAACGCCGCCTTCCAGGTCAATGATATGCAGGTCAATGGGGAGGGGGGCGTTGAGTTTCAGGGCCACGCTGCCCGCATGCGAGGCAGAGTCGCTGATGGCGAACATTTCCTGATAAGAAACTTCATGGGCGAAACGCATCACATCATGCAGGGTCTGGCAGCCCGCCGGGCTAAAGTTGGCGGCGTCGGGATCGGTAAGGTGCAGGGGCAGAATACGTTTGGCGGTCTTGCGCAGCAATTCAAAAACCGGAGTGTCCTGCAGCCGGACCGGTGCAAGGGTAAGGCGCAGGGGGAACAGCTCTGTGACTTCCCCTTCGTACACACGACCGGAAAAGGCGTCCAGCGTGACAATCATGCCCGGTTCCAGCGCGCGCATGGCGTCCGGCGCGTTCAGCAGGGTGGGCACCCGGTATTCCCGGCAAATGGTGGCCATGTGTCCGGTTACGCCTCCGGTGCGGGTGATGACGGCCTGGGCCTTGTCCAGAATGGCTGCGTATTCCGCGCTGGAATGCTGGGCAACAAGCACCCCGCCTTTGGGAAAGGCGAGCAGTTCCTCCGGCGTTCTGGGTATGACCACCGGCCCGCAACCAATACCGGGGTAGGCAATGTCGCCGCCTTCGAGCAAAAGGCGGTACTGTTCCATTTTGGGCGGCTTCGGCGTGGAGGGGCCAAAGCGGGTATCCAACGGGCGGGATTGCAAAAATACAAGGCGGTCGTCAGCGGTTTTGGCCCATTCAATGTCCTGAAAATCGCCGTAATGCTCCTCAAGGCGCATGACATATCGGGCAAGTTCCCCGGCTTCTTCTTCGCTCAGACAAAACTGCTTCTGCGCGTCTTCGGGGACCATGGCGTCAACAAGCTCGCCGTCGGCACTGACCACAAGCTGCTTGTCCTTGAGGCCAGGCCGCCTGCGCACCAGTTCTTGCGGTTCTGTACGCGAAAAGACCCAGAGGTCCGGGTTTACCACGCCGTCAACGGCGTATTTCCCAAGGCCCCATATGGCGTTGATGATCAGCGTATCCTGCATCAGGTTTACGGGGTCGTGCGAATAGGCCACGCCGCTGGCTTTGGCGTCTACCATTTCCAGGCAGCCTACAGCCATGGCGCTGGTGGAATAAGGCAGCCCCTGGTGCAGCCTGTACAGTGTAGCCGAAGGGGTGAAAATGCTGGCGATAACCTTTTTGTAATTTTTTTCTACCTGTTCGCGCTGCACGTTCAAAATGGTCAAAAACTGCCCGGCGAAACTTTTCTGGCCGTCTTCGGCCAGTGCGCTGCTGCGCACGGAAAGGCGAACAGGCTCGTCGCCGAACTCATCGCGCAGCGCCTTGTCCAGGGCTTCCGAGAGCGCTTGGGGCAGAGGAGCGTTTTCCACCAGGCCGCGCACATGGTCAAGGGTTTTGGAAAGAGACTCCAGGTCGTCCGCCCGCAAGCCGGCGAGCAGCGGTTCAATGACCTCGGGCAGTTTGTTCTCGCTGAAAAAATAATGGAAAGCCGCAATGGTCACGGCAAAACCGCGCGGCACGGGGACGCCGCCGTCGTTCAGCATTTCGCCCAGGTTGGCGCACTTGCCGCCCACGGTATCGACCATACCGAGGTTGACTTCACGCAGAGAAAGAACAAGCGCGGCCGAGCTTTCCTGCTTCACAGCGTCCTGTTGCGTGGTTTCGCGTATGTCATTGGCTATGCGCTGCACGGCTCTGCGCAGCGCCGGGTATTTGCCGTTGCTCATGGCGTCCAGGCTGTCGGCCATTTTGCCGGTCAGGGTAATGGCCTTGTCCGCTGCTGTGCGCACATAGAGCGTGCCGAAAAGGGTGGTTCCGCCAAGCCGGTCTTCCAGTTCGGCCATAAGCTCTGCAAGCGCGGCATTGGCGTCGAGCAAACGGCGAAAACGACCGTAGCGCTTGCGAAATACCTTCACCACAGCCTTGTTGTCCGCCTCTTGCTCCGGACGAGGTGAGCGCACGGGAAGAAAGCGTCGTGCTGCTTTGCGCCAATCCATGCTATGCCGCCGTAAAAAGGGTGAACGCAACAGTCCCGGCAAAGCCGGGAAAGTCGGGCAACAGCCCTTAGCCATTGCTATTGAAGAGATAGCTTGTACCCGGGCCTGCGCCCTTGCGGATGAGAATACCGCGTTCCACCAGTTCTCGCAAATCATTCTGCGCTGTTCTGGAAGACACCTCGGCCCCGACTACTGACTCGTACTCCGCTCTGGTGATTTTTCCTTGCCTGCGTATGAAGGACAGCGCGCGCAACTGGCGCTCGTTCAGCCCCTGCGTTTGGGCTGCACCCGGTTCGGGAGTTTTTGCAAGCGGCAGCGTTTGCGGCGCGGTGCTTTGCGTTTGCGGCGCAGCCGAAGAAGTTTCCTGGTCTGCGGCAAGGCCGCTGTTGTTTGTTTGGACAGGCATGGCCGGTGCTTGCGGCTTGGGCGTGACTGGCAAGTCCTGCTGAGGGGCTGGTGCGGCATGCGGCGGGGGCGGCGTTTGCGAAACCGGAGGCACCGGCAGAATTGGCGTAACCGGAAGCGCGGATTGCGGCAGGGCGGCAGAGGGGGGGTACAAGGGGGCTTCCCCCTGTAGCATAAAGAGCCTGTTCGCATTGCCGGCAAAAGTATCTTGTTCAAGGGTTATGTGCTGGGGCAGAATGAGATCTCCCTCAACAAAGGCCATGGCCCGGGTGATACAGTTTTTGAATTCCCGCACATTACCCGGCCAGTCGTAGCTGTACATCAACTCCAGCGCCCCGCGCGAAAGTTGGGGTTCTGCCTTGCCGAGGGCGGCTGCGGCCTCGTGGATGAAGAAGGAGGCCAGTTCCGGCAAATCGCCCTTGCGGTGGCGCAGCGGGGGGGTCTCTATGCTGATGATGGCCAGGCGGTAATACAGATCTTCCCGGAAGGAGCCCACCCGGACGCACTCGCGAAGATCCACGTTGGTTGCAGCCACGACTTTTGTGGTGAAGGGCACTTCTTCATCCGTGCCCAGGGGCCGGATTTTTCGAATGGACAGCGCGCGCAAGAGAGATTGCTGCACCTTGGCAGAGGCATTGGCTATTTCGTCCAGATGCAGGGTTCCGCCGTTTGCGGCCAGGAATGCGCCTTTGCGGTCGTTTTTCGCTTCGGAAAAAGCCCCCTTGATATGCCCGAAAAGGGCGTCCAGAAGAAGGTTTTCATCAAGAGCGCCGCAGTTGATGGAAATATAGGGCTGTTTGTGGCGCGGGCTTGCCTTGTGAATGGCGGCGGCTACCAGTTCCTTGCCGGTCCCGGTTTCGCCCCAGATGAGCACGTCGGTATTGGCCCTGGAGGCTTTGCGGATTTGTTCTCGTATATCCTGAATAGACATGCTTGAGCCAATCAGATCGTACTCCATGGCAACCGGAATGACTTTTTCCGGTTTGAGGGCGACGGGCTGGCGCTCTCTGACAGCGTGCATTTCTTTGGAAAGGAGGGCCAGGTCTTTTCGGGTTTGCATGGCCTGCCCAAGAATATGATTGAAAGCGTAAACAAGCGCGTGATGTTCCTGAAAAACAGTGGGGCCGTCAATAAAGTCGAGTTTGCCGGAGGCATGCATGGTTTCTATATCTTTTGCCATGGCGACAATGGGGGCACCGGCCCGCCTGTGCACGTAATAGGCCATAAGCAGGCAGACAACCAGGCAGGCCACAAAAATACCCACCGAGTAATTGGCCAGCCGCATGAAAATGTCCAGGGGAAGCGGTGAGGTTTCAAAAAAGGCAATACCGCCGACAACAGCGGGCGCTTGGCCCGGTATGCCTTCAAAAGTTACGGGAGCGTATGAGATAAAGCCCTTTGATCCGATATGCGCGGGAAGATACTTGTCCGCATTCGCGGTGGAGGAGCCGGATTCGCCTGAGGCGATTTTTGTGACCATGTTCCAGTAGTTCATGTGCGAAGCCCAGGGTCTGAAGGCCGCGTCATAGCCGGGTCGACCAAGGTCACCGCCGTAGCCTTCCCTGGAAAGGTCGGGAATAAAGGATTTCCCCGGGCTGCTGGACGTTTCGAACAAAATCCACCCGCGCGTATCAAAGAAAAAGGAAAATTGCAGCGCCCCCTGCTGAATGGGCAGGCGTAAGGGGGAATCGGTGCGCACAAACGTGGCCATGCGGCTGCGCAGTTCCATAAGGTTTATGCCAAGCACCACCGTGCCTGAGCGATCCGGCAGCAGCGATGCCAGGCGCATGACCGGTGAATGGTTGGCGCTGTCCGGTACGGAAACCGTTTGCGGGTTGAAGAACACAGGGGGAAACAGGATGGCGGTATTGTGCTGCAATTGGGACGTATTGATTTGTTGAAAGGGGGAGTATGTACCGGTGGAAGCCTGGGCTACATCAAGTTCTGAAAACTCTGTCGCGCCATGGCGCAAAAGCAGATATCCGTTGCCGTCAGAGTCGAGAAGGCCAAACTCTTGGACAAGGTTTGTATTTTCGTGAAAAAAGGTTTCCAGGGCTTTCCGGTTATAACGAAATTGCGCAGGAGACGCTTTCGCGATTCGCAAAAGGCTGTTCTGCAACTCATTGAGGGTGCGCTCCATGTTTTTAGCCATACTCTTGGCTTCCATCAGCGGCACAGACTCCAGTGTGTCATAAAAGGCCTTGGAAGCAGACTGATAGCCAAGGCCGATGGAAACAAGCGCCACGATAACGCAGGTTGGCAAGGCAAGAAGCAGGAAACGCAAGGCCAGCGGCCATTCTTTGGATTCTTTTTTGGCCAGTTTGCGCTTTATTTGGGCTGGAGGTATCGCGAAACGCACAGGGCCTCCCAGGTTGTCTGTAAATCGCGCAATCGCGAAAACGTGCACCATTGTTCGCACAAAGTGAAAAAAATCTCAAGCGCAAAACGGGTTTCTGCCTATAAATTGCGAAATGGCACAATGCTTGCTGTAAAAAAGCGGCTTGCGAAGGCGGTTTTGAAAGCCGCTACAGTGTTTGAGGCAAAGCATGATGCAACGTTTTACCCGGAGGACTCCATGAAAGGCATTAAGAAATGGCTGTTCATGATGACGGCAACCTGCTTGATGATGCTGCCCGGTCTGTCGGCCCTGGCTGCCGGCGGTGGCGGTGCCCCAGTTGTCATCGTATCGGATACGCGCAAGCTGACCGGTGTGATGTACTGGTGGGGCAGTCTGTATAATGAAAGCCACATGCAGTTCACGCTGCTTACGGTTGTACTTATTCCGCTTGTAGGCTGCCTGTTCGGCTGGATTGCCGACATCGTGATGGGCTGGATCGGTATCGACCTGACAAAACGTAAAGTGGCTGAACACTAATCAGGCCAGGATTATCAAGGAGGAAGATTTATGGATTGGCTGTATCTCATGATGCCCATCTCGGGTGTTTCCATCTTCTGGCCGGGCCTGATTATTCTTGGAGTGGGCGTCGGCATTATCGGCGGTTTCTTCGGCATGGGCGGCGCCTGGATGGTTACCCCTGGTCTGAACATTCTCGGTTTCCCCATGGCTTTCGCCATTGGTACCGACATCGCCCACATGGCGGGCAAATCTCTCATCTCCACCCTGCGTCACGGCAAATTCGGCAACGTTGACTACAAACTCGGCGTTATCATGCTTATCGGTACGGTTGTCGGTTTTGAAGTCGGCGCCCAGATGGTCATGTGGCTTGAGCGCATAGGCAACATCAACATTATCGTGCGCTGGATCTATATTATTCTGCTTTCCTTCATCGCCTGGATGGTCTTCTATGACCTGCACAAGCGCAAGATGAAGGAACGTGCCGCCAAAGAAGCCGGAACCCAGCTTGACAGCATGGCCACCGGCGTGAACTGGGCGGAAGCTTTCCACAAAATTCACATTCCCCCCATGGTTAACCTGAAGGTCTCCGGCATTTACTGCTCTTTGTGGCTGCCGGTTACGGTAAGCTTCCTTACCGGCTGGCTCGCGGGCATCCTGGGCATCGGCGGCGGTCTTATCCGCATGCCCGCCCTTATTTATCTTGTCGGCTGCCCGACCCACGTCGCTGTTGGAACCGACCTTTTTGAAGTTATGATCTCCGGCCTCTACGGCGCCGGTACATACACGTACAAGGGCCGCACCGAGCTCGTGGCCGCCATGGTCATGCTGGTCGGCGCTTCCGTTGGTGCCCAGATTGGCGCTGTCGCCACCAAGTACATCCAGGGTTACGGCATTCGTATCGCTTTCGGTATCTGCGTTATCGGCTGCGCTGTCTCCATTGTTATGAAGATGATCCAGCCCCTGGTGCCGAGCCTTACCGGATTCCTGGACGGCGCGTCCACCGTGCTGATTCTTGGCCTCGTTTCCTGCATGTCCCTGTACATCGCCATCCAGATGATCAAGGGCGTCAAGAACGAACTGGCAGAAAAAAAGGCCGGCGCTGAATAGCGGCCCAACAGCGTAAAGAAAGCAAAGGAGACATACTATGGTGCGCAAGATTCTGCCCATGCTCCTCGTTCTGGTGGCCCTCTCTCTCACCGCTTGCGGTGACTACGGGAAGGTGGAACAAGGCCGCACGGTGAAATATGATACCACGACCACTCCTGCAACGGCGTGGATTATCAAGGATAACGGCATTGTCGACAAAAAACCCGAATACACGGTTTTGCCGGCTCACCCTTTTCAGGTTCCGACCGATCCGCGTGAAATGGGCGCGGAACCCTTCGCCGCCCTGCGCGTGAAGCTGGATCTCGATAAGAAAGAAATTACCATGTATAATCTGGAAAGCCAGAAGTTCGACGTGCTTCCCTTTGAACTGATTGAAAACCATGAAAACGTCAGCGTGCGCCGCAAGCACCCGCTGGTGTTTGATGAAGCCACCGGCAAGGCGCGCAAGTTCCCGCAGATCAATGAAGAAGAAAACACCATCGTTATCTATTCGCGCCGCCAGGAAACACTGAGCACCATCAAGCTGAGCGCCGAAGACTTCGCCAGGTACAAGGGCGATGAATGGGACGCTGGCGACGAAGTGCGTATCTATTACAAAGAAGAAGGCAAGGCCCTTCGTTTCATGAATGTCACCAAGACCGACTTCACCAAGCGTAAGTAATACGCTTTCGTTCCGTGCGGCGGCTTAAGCCCGCCGCACGGAACCTTCATGAAAGAAGTTCCAAAACAGGCGAAAAGAGTGTAGGAAAAGCGTTGCAAGAGCCTTGGCGTAAAAGCCGGTGGCCCCGCAAGCTGTACGTTATACAACCGCCCTGCGGGGACTTGTACGCACATCACGCCAAAAGACAGCGCGGCTAATCTTCTGCCCCTCCTTTTTATACAAGGATACCGTTATGCAGGACCCTACAAGCGCCCCCGGCCTTACAAAACCCGGCGACTTTCCTCCATCCCGTACTGAAAGCGTTCAGGAGCACGCAGAACCGGCAATGGGCGAGGCGCAAAAGGTATCTATCTCCTGTAGCCCCCGCATGCGCATTTTTGCTATTGGCATAAATATCCTTGTAATCTCGGAACTGACTGTGGCCATGTATATGGCTTCTTTGCAGCCCGATGAATTTACTCCCGTCTTTTTCAAGGTTTTCTTCGGCCTGCTTGTGCCCACCCTTATCGGCGCGTTTGTCGGCAGACGGATGATTGCAAAGGCTGAACAATGAGTACGGCTTCTCCAAGCCCTGCGGCCCCGGCCGCTCCCGGTCTGGAAGAATCCAAGGCCCTGCTTGCCCGTTCGCGGGTATGGGGAAAAATCAGTGCAGTCATTTTTCTGTTTGCCGCTCTGGCAGTTGTTGATGCGCTGCAATCTCTGGTCCGTCACGAGTTCAACAGCGTTGACCTTGTTCCAGGCGAAACCATTCTTCTTTCCGGCATGCTGCCCGTGAGCGCCAAGGGCATAGACGATATTGCCCACTCCATTGAAGGCAACTCCGGCCTCAGCTTCACCCCGGTTGAAACCTACAAGGGTTTCTGGATGGGCGGGCATATGTGGCGGGCCGAGCTTGCCGCCGCTGCGGATGCTGCTCCCGGCAAAGCGGTTCTGGTCATAGAAGATAGTATTCCGCCCAAATCAGACAATCCGCAAAATTTTGATGCAAGGGACAGGGCCATCCTGTTTGGCGGGCAGCAGAACCCCGCGCTGGTATTCAACCTGACCGTATGGGCGTCTGAAGCGCAAAGGCGCAGCGGCAATACATCCCTTGTTCGCCGTATGACCGGTCTGCCTGCCTTCGGGCTTGCCGCGGCGCTTGTTTTTCTGGCTCTGCTTGCCGGGTTTCTGAATTGGCGCACGTACAGCAAGGCAGAAGTCGCCCTTGCCCGTCATGGGGTCTATTGTATTCACGGCCTGAAAGAACAGTTGCCGGAAAAAGGCGGCCCGCTGGTCACGCCCGGGTACAAGGCCGCCTTTGCCCTGGCCGGAACCCGGCTGGATATGGGAGACAGCGTTGTCCTGTATGACCGTACCTGGGCTGAACAGGGCCGGGGCCGGGTGGTTGAGCTGAACAAAGGCAAGGCCTTTGCGCTGTTTCCCCAAAGCGGCGTTCGTCCGCAATACGGCTGGCTTGTCAGCCGCAAGGATCTTACGGTATAATCCGCAGAAAAATTTTCCACGTCTCGCCTTCATTTTCGCATACAAAAAAACATAGCGGTTGTGGTATACTACAGGGTATTTACAAACCGGCTCGCCCGCCCTCCGGATAAGTGGGCGGGGGAATGCATATCCCCCGGCGGGGAATTCAAGGGGCAGAACCTTTTGCCCGTCGGAGGCATACAAAAAGGAGGGTACGTATGTCCGAACTGGCCTCGCCTGGCAAATACCGGCGGCTTCGTAACATTATCGTTGCCACGACCCTCTGCTTCGCTATTATTCCCATGCTGGTGGTTGGCGTTGTCATTCCCATGCAGTTCACCTCGCTCTACTATGATAAGACCGTTCGTGAAGTGGAAAATGTAGCCCGCAGCAAAGGTCGGACCATTGACATTTTCATTGAAGAACGCGTTTCCCAACTCCGCAGCATGGCCGGCTACAGCAACTATGAAGAGCTTACCCGGCAAGGGCGTCTTGCGGAAATTCTGCGCGTAATAAAATCCTACTCCCAATCGTATGTGGATCTTGGCGTTATTGATATGGAAGGAAACCATGTCGCCTACGCCGGTTCGTATGATGTGCGCAACGCCAACTATAAAAACGAAGCCTGGTTTGCCGAAGTGATCCGCAAGGGCGTATTTGTGAGCGACGTGTTCCTTGGTTTTCGCAAGTTCCCGCACATTATTATCGCTGTAATGCGTGAAGAGGGCGACCGCTCGTGGATTTTACGCGCTACCATTGACTCCGCTTTGTTTTCATCCGTTGTGCACGCCAGCGGTCTTTCCGCCCGGGGAGATGCCTTTATTGTCAGCAAGGACGGATATTTGCAGACAGACACGGTTTTTGGCGGCAAGCTCATGGAAAAGGCCGGAGTGGAGTGGCCACGACAGGGTGCGGAAACATCGGAAGAAGTTCTTTCCGGTAAAAACATGCTTCTGGCCAAGGTTCCGCTGGAATATGCGCCGTGGATGCTGGTGGTCGCGGAAGACCCGAGCGAGCACCTTTCACTGCTCAAACACGCCAGAACCATGGCGGTTGCTATTATTCTGCTTGGCCTCGCAGCGCTTTCCATGGGTACCTGGCTTACGACACGGATGATCATCAAGCGGCTTATTGAGGCAGACAAGGAAAAGGCTTCGTTTGACGCGAGCCTTTTGCAGTCCAGTAAAATGGCCGCGCTTGGCAAACTGGCTGCCGGTATTGCCCACGAAATCAATAACCCGCTCATGCTTATTCGCGAGCATGCAGGCTGGCTGCGCGACCTTTTGGAAGATGAAGACCCGAAAAACGTGCGCGGCTATGAAGAAATGCAAAAGGCTGCCGTCAAGGTGGAACAGAACGTGGACCGGGCCAAGGATATAACGCACCGCCTGCTCGGCTTTGCCCGGCGCATTGAGCCCTCATCCGAAAGCCTCCCCCTGCGGCCTGTGGTTGAGCAGGCTATTGCCTTTTTGCAGAATGAGGCAACGTTCCGGGGAATTACAATCGAGAAGCATTTTGCGGACGAAGAGATCCGTGTGGCCACGGATGTCGGTCAGTTGCAGCAGGTTATCCTGAACGTTGTGGATAATGCCATTGACGCTATCGGCAAAGGCGGCAAGGTCGCTGTGCACGTATGTAATTGCGAGGATGAGACAAAGGCCTGTATTATTGTGCGCGACAACGGTTCCGGCATTCCCGAAGACCGGATTCAGCAAATATTTGATCCCTTCTTCACCACCAAAAAAGTGGGCGAGGGCACAGGCCTGGGCCTCTCCATCTGCTATTCGCTTATGGAGAGCCTGGGCGGCTCCATAAGCGCCAGGAACTTGCCGGGTGGGGGGGGGGCGGAGTTCACAATATCCGTTCCCAAATCGTGAAGCACCGATTTTTTCCGCCTGGACTGCGTTGCTGTGAATTTTTTTCCAGGGGGCAGGATTGAAGAATCCAGCCCCCTGTAAAAAAATTCACGCGCCTTGCCAGGCGAAAAAACTCGGTGCTTCACTGGGTTTTGCCTGAACTGTGAATAACGAAGAGGGAAAGGGTTGCTTCGCTCCCTTTCCGTGAAGATGGTGGGGCCTGTGGGGCCTGTGGGGCAGGTGGGGCGTTGTTCTCTGCCGCAAAACAGAGCGGGCAGTTTCGTTTTGAAACTGCCCGCTCTGTATGAAAGTTTTGGGTGGGGTTGACTAGCTGTTGGCAAGCTGGATGGCGGCTTTTTTATTGTCGGCGGTCTTTTTGGCTTTTGCCGCCTTGCCTTCCTTGCTTGCTGCCGCTTTTTGCTTGTCCTTATCCTGCTTGGACTGCTTGGTGCTTGCCTTGTCCGTGGCTGCAACGGTCTTGCTTTTGCCTTCTTTCTTGGCGTCCTTTTTGGGGGCGTCTTTCTTGCCAGCCGCCTTGTCGGCAGAGGATGTTTTGCTCTCGGCTTTGGCTTTTGCGTCCTTGGCCGAAGTCTTGCTGTCTTTTTTGGCTTCCTTCTTCTCGGCAGAGGCTACGAGTTTGGCTTTGTCAGCCTTGTCCTTCTTTTTCGCGTCGGCTTTGGCGTCTTTCGCGCTTGCTTTGGCGTCTTTCGCGTTTGCCTTGGCGTCCTTGCCTTTTGTATCTTTCGCGGAAGTCTTGCTGTCCTTTTTTGGATTCTTTCTTGTCAGCAGCGGCGACGAGCTTGGCCTTGTCAGCTTTGTCGCTCTTCTTCGCATCGGCTTTGGCGTCTTTTTTTACGTCTTTTTTCGCGCCGCTCTTTTTGTCGGCAGAAGCGATGAGCTTGTCAGCGTCTTTGCTCTTGCTGCCTTTTGCGGTTGCCTTGGCATCCTTGCTCTTGGCGTCTTTTGTAGAAGCCTTGCTGTCTTTTTTTGATTCTTTCTTGTCAGCAGCGGCAACGAGCTTGGCCTTGTCAGCCTTGTCGCTCTTTTTCGCATCGGCTTTTGCGTCTTTTTTCGCGCCGCCCTTCTTGTCAGCAGAAGCGACGAGCTTGTCCGCGTCTTTGCTCTTTGCGTCTTTCGCGGAAGCCTTGTTGCCTTTTTTGGCTTCTTTCTTGTCAGCAGAGGCGACCAGGGTTTTCTCCGTTTTGGCGCTATCCTTTTCAGCCTTTGCCTTTTTATTTTTCAAGTGAGAGGTGCCCTGGGGTTTTTTGTCGAGACCGGCAGCGAGAACATGCTTTTTGGCTGCGGGTTTTTCAGCAACGGCGGGGCTATCTGTTTGAGGCGCTTCCGCGACAAGTATATCGCTTTTGACGCTATCGCCGGATTCTTGCGCAGGCGTGGGTTGCGGTGCTTTTGCCAGTACAGGCGAAAGCTCCATCGCTCTTGCCAGCGCGGGCGTGGGTTGCGCTATCCTGATTAAGGCAGGCTGCGCCACCTTGGCTGCGGCAGGCGCGGGCTTTGTTGCTTTGGCAGTTGCGGGCGCGGGTTGCGCAGCCTTGGCCGGAGCAGGCTGTTCAGCCTTGGGGGCTTGGGCCAACAAGGTTTGCACAGTGGCTTTGGCTTTTTCTTCGGTCTTGGCAGTTTCCCTTTGCTTTCGGGTTTTTTCAGCTATCCGCGCCGCTTTTTCGGCTTCTTTCTCGCGCTGTTTATATTCTGCAAACATGGTTGCCGCGCGGCCATTACGCGCCACGCGCCGCCCGCCTACAAAGCGTTTGGAAAAATAGGAATTGCTCAGGCTTATTTCTTCCACCGTTTTACCGGTGCGCGGGCTGTGGATGAAGTTTCCGTTGCCGCTATAGATCCCGGAATGCCAGCCGCTGCCGTTATTGGTGCCCCGGAATACGACGATGTCGCCGGGCTGCAGGTCTGCCCTGGCCACCTTGCTGCCAAAGCCGAACTGATCCTGGGCGCGGCGGGGTACGGAGACGCCCACTTTGTCGTAAACCCAGCAAACAAGGCCGGAGCAATCAAAACCGGTCTTCGGAGTGGTGCCGCCATATTTATAGCGCACGCCAAGGTTTTGTCTGGCCGCAGCCACCACATCATGCTGCTTGGGTGCAGGGGGTTTGTTACCGCTGGCCAGACGCCTGTTCGCGTTGAATTGCTGCTTTTGAAGGAGCGGCAGAGCGACAACCTGGGGTTCGGGCTGATTTTCCGGCGCTTTCTGGGCAGAGTGCCTCGCGCAGCCGGAAGCAAGAAGCGGCAACAAGCATGCGAAGAGAGTGAAAAAAAAGCATGTTGCGCGCGGGGAAAAACCGAACCTTGTACGAACGAATACTGGCATCAAGTGTATACATCATGTGTGGCACTATATACTTTGACGGCTGCGGGAGCAAGGCTTTTAGACCATTTTTTCGACATTTTTTAGAAATACTATAGATTGAGCCGAATTTTTTATTTTTCCCTCCCCAGGCCTTACCGGGAGTAGTCAATTATTTTTTAAAAAAGATATTTCGAGTGGGCTTTTTTTGTTGTTTTGCGGTCCTGTTTTCCCTTCACCGGTTGCCAGGATGGCCTAACATGCTTATTTCTCGAGAACAGTTTTTTATCAAAAAAAACGTCTTTTTTTTGCATTTTTTTTCCATGAGGTATCTTTTCATGAAAATGTCTCTTTCCATGCTTCTTGTGTTGGGTTTTTTCTGTTTCGGGATAGCCGGGTGCGGTAACGCCGGTCAGGAAAGCGCCCCGGCCGCTGTTACGAAAACAGAGAGTGCCGCTCAGCAATCCCCTTCTGCCGACAAGGCCGAGGGCAACAATCAAAGCCCCCAGAGGGGCACGGGTACAACGGATTTGCGCTCTGCGCTTCTTGGAGGCCATTTTGTGTTGCAATCTGTGGATGGCGATGCCTTTCCCGGCGGGCCCAGGCAGCCGGAAATTCGCTTTGACGAAAACCTCCGGGTTTCCGGCAGGGTGTGCAACCAGTTCACCGGAGCGGGCGAACTGGAAGGCGACACGCTCTTTGTCAAACAGATGGCCTCTACAAAAATGCTGTGCATAGAACCGCATTTGAACAAGCTGGAGCATGCCTTTTCCACCACCCTGTCCGGCAAGGGCATGAAGGTGGCTCTGGACGGTCCCACGTTGACCCTGCAAGGCGAAGGCCTCACAGTGGTGTATACGAAACAGTAACGGCCCTTGGCTGCCTTGGGTGCGGGGTGAATTGGGAAACGATTTCGCCGGCGCTCCCGGTTGTACGGTCTTTATCAACCAAACAGAAACGCGCCCGCCGGATTTCCCCGGCGGGCGCGTTTCATTATCGTGTTATCCGAGAGCAAGTGCCATTGAAAATGTATGAATCCCCAAGGTACTTTGCTCTGTCAGACTGACCGGGCTAGCGCAGGCCTTCCATTACCCTGCGCAGTTCCTGCGCCATTTGGGACAGGTCTTGCACGGCGGCGGAGGACTGAATCATGCCTTCGGCGGTTTCACCAACGACGCGGTTCACTTCGTCGATGGAGTGGTTGATTTCTTCGGATGTGGCGCTTTGCTGTTCCGCCGCCGTGGCAATGGAGGCCACTACTGCGGAGCTTGCCGATGCCAGCTGTACGATTTCAGCAAGGGCCTGACCGGAGGAGTTGGCGAGGCTGGTCGCTTCTTCCACGCTGCCCACAACCTTGCCGACTTCTTCGCCACTGGTGCGGGCCGCCACCTGAACGGAGTTGATGCTGGAGCCGACCTCCTGGGTCGCTTCCATGGTCTTTTCCGCGAGCTTGCGCACTTCGTCCGCAACAACGGCGAAGCCGCGTCCGGCTTCACCGGCCCGGGCGGCTTCAATGGCCGCGTTCAGGGCGAGCAGGTTGGTCTGGTCGGCGATGTCGGAAATAACACCCATAACGCCGCCAATGCTTTCGGCCTGCTTGCCGAGTTCTTCCATGTTGCCCCTGAGGCGCTGACCAATGGTGTTAACCGCGTTGATGGCGCTGATAACCTGAGTTACAAGCTTGGCACCTTCATCAGCCTTGTTACGGGTGTTGTCGGTTTGTTCAGAGGCCTGTCCGGCGCTTCTGGCAACTTCCAGAACGGTGGCGTTCATTTCAGTCATGGCGCTGGCAGTGGACTCCATGCGTGAGCGCTGCATTTCGGCACCACGGGAAACCTGCTCCACCTGAGCGGAAAGCTCTTCGGAAGCGGCGGCGACCCGGTTGGAGATTTCGGAAGCCTGTTCGGCAACCTGGAGCATGGTGCGCTGTTGGGCGCGAATTTCCGTAAGGTCGGTGATGATTTCGATAAAGCCTGCCACCTTGCCGCTCATGTCGGTAAGCGGCAGGGCGGTGATAGCGGCGTTCATGTGCTTGCCAAGCGGGTTCATTACCAGCTCGGTCTCAACAGTCTTGTTCTGCGACATGCAATCGGGACCAATCTTGCCCTTGGGGTCGGCATCATCAATGCCAAGGAGCTTGTTGCAGGACTGGCCGATGTTTTCACCGCCGGTTACTATCTGGCCCGGCTTGTTGACGAACTGAACCTTGCTGTCGGTGCCGCAGGAAACAACAGGCATGGGCAGGGCGTCGATAACGTCTGTATAGGCTTCGGCAATGCCGTTGATGGCGCCGCCAAGTTCGTGGAAGGAGCCGGGCAGGGCGGCAACATCGCCACGCACCCGGAACTTGCCCGAGTTGATGTCGTTGGCAAGAGTCTTGCAGACATTCATAATGCCGATGAGCACTTCCGGAATCTGCTTCATGGAGTTGATAACCACGCCGATTTCGCCCTTTTCCTTGCTCTTTACCTGATAGGCGAAGTTACCGCTGGCGGAAGCCGCGGCAAAGGCAGCCATTTCGTTGAGCACGCGTACGATACCTACGATGATGAAGAGAGCCAGGGCTGCGCCTATGATAATACCGGCGCAACTGAGCATAAGCATGGCGCGTTGGGCGGTTACGTTGTCAGCCGCCACCCGGGTGCCGATTTCGCGCATGGCGCCGTCAACGTTTTCGTTGAACTGCACGACAAAGGCGTTCATTTCGGCTTCTATTGAGCGCATATTGAGCATGGCGGTGTGCATCTGCGCGGCAGACTTGAACATGGCGTCCGCTTCCTGCTTGATGTTGTCAAACAGGGTTCTGATTTCACGGTAGGTGCGCCTGCCTTCTTCGGTTTGCAACACGCCGCTGATTCTGGCCAGAGGCTGCTCAATCGCTGCAAGCTGTTCTTGAGACTGCTTCACGTCTTCCGGCGCGCCGGTTTCGGCAAGCCGGTTCAGGGCTGTGGTTGAGCCGGAGAAGTTGTCCCACACCTGGGTCAGGGCGTACAGAATACGGGCGTTGTCTATTCTGTCCGCAGCCTCTGCCAAGGAAGCGAACTTTTCGATGATGCTGTCAGCAGCGGGCACGACCTTGTCGTTGTATTCATGCTGCATCGAGGTAAAGCCCTGCCGGACGTTGTTCAGCTCGGCTTTATAGTCGGCGCCGCGCTTTTGCAGGTTTTTGAACGCAGTGATGCGCTCAGGCATGATGGCTTCGTTTTCGCCTGTTTTGGCCAGGGCGATAAAGGCGTCCATCATGGCAAGGCCCGCTTCCGATGTAGCCGCGTCTTTGGAGATGACCGCTTCATAGGTTTTCGCGGTGGCAGCGTTCAGGTTACTTACCAGGTCGCTGCAAGCCACGTTGACCCGGGCGTTCTGCCGGTAGTCGGTGAAGCCGACGTCACTTTTCCCGAGTTGGAAGTATCCGTATCCGGCCATGGCGGCCAGAAGCAGAATCATGATAACGAAACCCAGAATGATTTTAAATTTGGTAGTCATATACGCTCCTCGTGTGTTGACATATCAGCGCGTGGAATATGGCATGACGACCATCTTCGTATCGAACAAGGTCATCTTTGATACAAATATTGCCCGAATATATACATAAGTGCAATAGGAGATCGAAAATAATCTGTATATTCCATAAAAAATTTAGCCTATTTAGCTCTGTTTCTTCTAGCCGTGTTTCAATAAGCGGCAAAAAACTTTGATGGGAAAATAAAAAATGGCGACAGGCAAAGTTTTACATGCCTCCCCTCCCGGGCGGTATATAATTACTGATGCAATAAGGCGCAAAGCGTTGTATGGCTTGTTTACACAAGATGCAGACGAAGGAACGTTCCGCAAGGGCCAGGGCAGCCTCGCGGCTGCCGGTTGGATGCCATTTCCTTATCCGTTCTTGCTTCGGTGCTCAAATATCCTTTGGCAGACACGATGTAGCAAAGAATATACTATAGCCTGTCCCGCGTTGGTATTATTATATGGCCCGCGTCATTTGCTGTCTGCCGTATGCCGTATGCCGTATGCGATATGCCGCTGCCAGCGCCCTGTGCCACCTTATTACCCGGAGTCGTCGTCATGCAGCCCTGTTTTCGCTTCATGAATGCCGTGTTCTTTCTTGCTGCGCTGGGGTGTTTTCTGAGTCCGGCCGGTATGGCCGCCTGTATGGCAGACGGGGTGCAAGCATCGCCCCCGGTCCTGGTTCGGGTCGCTGCCTTGCAGGATGTGGCGCGGGATGACTCAACGGATATCGCGCCGGACGAAGAAGGCGCTTTGGGAGAAAAACCCGTCCGCCGTGACGGACAGCTATTACGGGCCGGGGTGTATTTGAGCGCCCCCTTTATAATGGAGAAGAAGGACGGCGGCTATTACGGCATGTTGCCGGATATCTGGTCTGCCGTTGAAGAACGCCTCGGTTTACGCACCGAGTATACGCTTTATCACAATCTGAACGAGTTGCTGGAAGCCGCAAAAGAAAAGCAGGTGGATGTCATCCTGACGAACCTGGCCGTTACCTACGAAAGGGCGGCTGTGCTTGATTTTTCTTATCCCTGGTACGATTCCGGCCAGCGCATCATGGTGTCCAACGAGAACAAGGGCGGCGATGTGCTGGACGAGTTGATCAATAACGGCAAAATACGGTCTTATGCCTGGCTTTTGTTGCTGATACTCTTTTTGGCTCTGGTCACAACCATAGTGCGCCAAAAGCTCGACCCGGATTCGCAGGCAGGCTGGCGCGACGGCTTTGCTTCTACCCTGCACGACATCATTCTTGCCGCCAAGTCCGGACAACTGCAAATTTCTCACCTGGGCTGGAGGGGAAAACTCATTTCTTCGGCCTGGATGGTAATCGGCGTCGCGCTTGTGGCCTATGTCACATCCACGGTTACCAGCGCCATGACAACGGTTTCCCTGACCCACGACATCAACAGCGTGCTGGACCTACACAACAAAAAGGTGGGCGTGGTCGCGGGCAGCCAGGCAGAGCAGTACCTGGGGCATCTGGGGCTCAAGCCCGTTCCCTTTAACGAGCTTGCAGATATTTATGCGGCCTTCAATAAAAAGGAACTGCGGGCCGTGGTCACTGACGCACCCATGCTGGAATATTATGTACACACCACCCCCGAGGCCCACGCAAAAGTGGTGGGAAACCTTTTCAACAAGGACAAGTACGCCATAGGCTTCGCCAAGGGCCACAGGGATATTGTGGCAGATGTGTCAAAAGAGATTATCCGCATGCATCAACGCGGCGTGCTGGAAAAAATCAGGACGGGTTATTTCGGCGTACAACATTAGGGCCGATTAGCTTTGAGATTTGCCGCTTGACGGCGTGGCAAAGCCCGCCTACGGCGAACTCAAGGCAAGGATTTGCGGAAAAATCCACATTTTCAATGGTAAAGTGCTCTACGCATTGCACCGTTGAAAAGTAGCGCTTTGTCATCAGCCACAAAAAAGGCGGCAAAAGTATGCCGCCTTTTTTGTGGCTGAAAGCCTTTGGGGCCTGCCGCGTTATTTGGCGGCATTTTCCTTGAAGGTAACTGTTGCGCCCAGGTGGTCCATATCGCTGCTGAAGGCGACGGGCTGTTCGGGGGAAAGGGTTATATCCAACTGGGAGTTGGGGTGGCGGATAAGCTGGACCACACCCTGAAGTATTTTCTTAATATCTTCGGAAGGGTGCGCTTTGGCGGCTTGTTCCGCGCCAAGGGCTACTTCTTCACGCTTTTTCTGCAGCGCGGCCGCGTCCGGGTTGGCGTTTTTGTCCATGAGCATGGCCAGTTTAAAAGCCAGGTCAACCGCGCCATGGTCTACGACGGAAAGAGCGGCTTTTTCAAGGTATACGTCAGAACTGTTTTCCATTATGTCGCCCAGGCTGCTGCCCTTGCCGTCCGGTTGGAAGGAGCCGGAAAAGTCGATGCTGGCCAGGGAAGGGTCGGAGAAGGCCAGGTCGGCAATGGTGAAGCGCATGGTGTCGTTCTTTCTTTCGAGATCGAAATCAAGGTTTCCATTCAGCAGGAAATCTTTTCCATAGCTTGCGGCAAACATCGCTGCTTCCATGGAAAGGTTTTTGTAAGTATCCACCGGCAGTTTGAGTTCGGTGAAGCTGTTTTTGAAATGGAGCTTTGCGTCTGTGGCTTTCAGGTCCAGGGAGTAGCGGGCAAGCGTGGTGCCGGCGGCCAGAGGCACGAGGCATTTCACATCTTCCATGACCAGGCCTTCCAGCACCAGAGGTTCGGATTTCAGGGCAGAAAGAGCTTTATCCACAAGCACATCTTCCCCCATACCCTTTTCCAGGGCTTCAATGACCGGGCTTGTGAAGTCGGGCATGCTCATTTTGGCAAGGGTGATTTTGCCGATAGACAATACGCCCTGTCCGCCAAGGGTTACGTTTATGGTATTCCACACATGCTCCCGGGCCGTGCGCATGCTCATTTCCTTGCCGGTAAAGTCGGCAACGCTCATGACCAGCGGCTGGTCGGCAACTGTGGTCTTGCTTTCATAGCCGGTGACCTTGATATCGCCAAGCACAATGCTGGAAATCGCTTCCATGGTCTGGGCCTGGGGCAGATTTTCCTGAACGATTTTTCCAAGAGCCAGGAGATCACCGGAAATACTCTTGCCTTCGGCCTGTTTGATGTGAACAGACTGGGCCACGGCGGGCATGTCCATATCTTTCAATGCTTCCTGCATGGCTTTGGTCGGTTTTGACGTGGTTACCACCTGCACATCTGAAACAGCCCATTTGTCCGCGATGGGCCGAATGCCCTTAACCGTCGAAGCGGTGAAATGGCAGCCTTCCAGCGTGAGGGTGGCCAGGTTGACTTCGGCCTGGGTGCCCTCAAAGTAGGTGACAGTGCCTTTAAGGCCCTGAATGGAAACGCTTTTGTCGAGATAGCTCACCTTGATCTTGTCGGCCTTCAAATCGCCTGGCAGAGACTCAATATAGGCGGCAATGCCATTTTCCATGTCCTTGTCGAGGCCGGGCAGATAGACAAACGCACCGACTGCCGCCGCAATTACTGCCACTACAACGATAATGCCGAGAATTTTTTTCATGCGGGTATACTCTCCTTGGGGGCACGCAAGCCCTGTGGATACGAAAAAAAGTTACTGATACAGGGGGAATATTGTTGCTTTTCCTGTGCGGCAACATGGGCTGCCCGCAAAGCAACGATGCCTACATATCTTTTTTCCCCTGAAGAGGGAAGTCAGAAGTTGGCACTGGAGGGCGCGTGTATTGTGCCCTGCGCCTAAAACGGGAGTGCTTGCGGAAGTCGCAACTCCCTGCCCCTCAAGGTCTCCAGGGAGAACAGGGGCAATATGTCGGCAGGTCTGGCCGGTTCCGGCTTTGGCAGCCAGCCTGCCATGAAGGCCAGAAAACCGGTAATCGCAGCCGGAGGAACGCCCCTGGCCCTCAGGGCGCAAAGCTCGAGAGATTTGTGTCTCTTTGCCAGGCGCTCGCCCCCATTGTCGCAGAGCAGGGGAATATGGGCATAGCGCGGCGCTTTTTTTCCCATCAGCGCGAACAGCAGCAGCTGCCTCGGCGTAGAAGCCAGAAG
>JAJDIC010000033.1 GCA_030266525.1 Desulfovibrio sp. OttesenSCG-928-G15
ATTCTTGAGGGGGCGGAGTGTGCCTAACCTAGATATGCTTGGTTTGTTGGCTGAGGCATTGGGGGTGAGGCCCGGTGAATTGGTGGATACCATGGTTAACCTATCAGAGAAATAGTGGCTGCTTTTTGGTTTTGGAACTCACCGAACCGTTATTCTCAAGTACGAATGAGGACCTTTGCATGGACGTCCAGTATGCCTCAAGACGAATTGTCAAATGCAATGCTCTACAGCAAAAGTGCGGACTGGGGGTACGAACAGGAATGGAGGATGGTAATAGCTGGAGCAAATCAAAATTTTGATTCAGATGTTTGTGGGGTGGTGAACATGCCAGATGAAGTTATTCGCGAAATATACCTTGGTCTGAATGTCAGTGAAGAGATTCGGGCAAGTGCTGTTGCTATGGCACGAAAAAACAAATGGATACAACTATTTCAATGTGAACTTCATAGCGAAACGTATTCGCTGTTACTTCGGACAATCTAACACAACATGTTTATTTAACTTGCGATAATTTGTTTGCCGTTGGTTGTTAATTTATACCTCTGTATGCGGCTATTCGGCTTGTCAGGAATGGTCATTTCAATAAAGCCAGCGCTCAATGTGGGAGCAAGCCAGCGTTCAGTGAAAGAATTTCGGTCACGAAGGCCGCAAGCTTCAAGAAGTTCTTTGCGTGATAATCCATCGCTTCCTGCATCATAAAGGATTCGTAATAGCCGTTTGACTTGCGGGGTGACTTGCTGGGTAACTTGCGGGGTAGAGCCAAAGACTGCATCCCGTATCATGGTGAGCATGAATTCGAGGAAAGGGGTTACAAGTCCTTGCTGGGTGCTCTGCTGCAACGCATTGTAGTATTGCTGTTGATGTGAGTACACTAGGCTTTCAACCGGAATACGCAGGAAAAGCGGGTTCCAGCGAGAGAGTATGAGTGTTTGCCACATGCGGCCCATGCGCCCGTTGCCGTCTGCAAAGGGGTGAATAAATTCAAATTCATAATGGAATATAGAACTGGCAACGAGGGGATGGTATTCGGCTTTGTGGAGCCAGTGGAACAAGTTGCCCATGAGATGCGGCACGCGGCCGGGGGGTGGGGCCATATGCGCGACAGCCTTTTCGCCCATGACACCAACGCCGCTTTGCCGGTAGTGGCCCGCGTTATCAATCAGACCTGTCATAAGAACGCCATGCGCTTTGAGCAGGTCTTTTTCGTTTTCAGGGTTCCATTCCTCAAGGTGGTCATATGCGGCGATGGCGTTCCGCGCTTCCTGAATTTCACGGGGCGGGGCGATAACGTGCTTGCCGTCCAGAATGGCAGTGATTTGTTCTTCGCTCAGCGTGTTGCCTTCAATGGCAAGTGAACCTTGAATCGTGCGGATGCGGTTCAGTCGGCGCAGGCGCAAATCAAGAGCGCCGTCCGTCTGTGCGCTGATGCGTCCGACAGCTTCGCTGATGTTCGCAATATGGCGCAATGCTAACGGCGTGATGGTGAAAGGAGGTTGATAGGTGCTTTCTGCTTTCATAGTAGCTCTACTAAGGATACAAATATCTTACTGGTGATTCACGGTCAACCGAGCTTCCGCGCTGCTATCGCCGTCCGCTGTGCTTCCTTGCACTTATCAAAAATACCCTGCAAGATACTGCGAAATAACGAACTGCCGACAACTTTTTACCAATGGGGAAATCCGTCATGACAACTCTCGTTACCAAGACACTCAGGCTCATGGAACTATTGGGGCACGAAGAAGCCCCGTTTGGCGTATATTATGCGGACAGCAAGCCGGATGGCTATGGCCCGAAACCGGGTGAGATTTTTTCCCGCGAAAGGGAAGTCGCTGGAGAAATTAACTGGCAGCATGCTTTTGCAAACTTCACCTGTCTGCTTGGAAGCATATGGCTGGCTCGCAAAAAGAAGAAAGCCGCCTGGATAAGCCATGAAGAGTGCGGCTGTATGGGGGGAGGATATTATTCCGGCATGTATGGCCCGTACCTCGACATGAATGTACTGTATGTCTCCACCGGCGTTCCGGGAACGCCCATAGAGGGCGAGCATTATTTGCCCTCGCCCGAGTCCATGCGGGTGTTTATGGATGATTGCGCTCTGCCGCTCGGCAAAGGCAAGTATTGCGTTATCAAGCCTCTTGATCAATTCACGCAAGAGGAGCAACCTGTAAGCGTAACCTTTTTTGCCAGACCCGAAGTTCTGACCGGGTTGCATATGCTGACAGGCTACGCGGCAGGTAGTCACAATGCTGTAGTTTCACCCTTTGGCGCGGCATGTACCGGCATTGTCGCCTGGCCGCAGATATATGCCCAAAGAGGCATCGAATGCGCTGTGCTTGGCGGCTTTGATGTCTCTGCCAGAAAGTTCATGAAAACGGATGAACTTACCTTCTCCATTCCTCTGGCCTTGTATCGCAAAATGCTTGAAGTCATGGAAAAATCGGCTTTGACAAGGCACACTTGGGACGGGCCACGCAAGAAGGTTTTGAAAAGCAACCGCACCTGGGGCGAAGGCTCCGGCGAAGCGTAAACACGGCATCGGCTGGCTTCCATCTACTCGGTCATCGGGGGGTAGCGTGGCATCATGAGGTCTCACCCTCAAAGAAAAGGATATAAAAAAACCGGACAACCATCGCTGGTCGTCCGGTTTTGCATTCTGGCGGAACGGAAGGGCATAGAATGTCCTCCGTATCCAGCCGTATTTTCTGCCTTTTATTCTGCAAAAGCCAAACCATACCCAGGGGTATGCCCAGGAAAGTTTTTGCATGAAAAAGAAAGCCTTACGTTTTTGCCCAGTGTGGTTCCGTATCATCCGAAGACGTCCGCTACCGCATGGGCACTTTCTATATGCCGATACGTGTATTGTCAATTCTGACCCTGTTTCGACGACACTGCACGCCATACCTGTTGCGATTATCCGGGCGGTCCGCTATGTTCCGCCAGATAGGGGGTTTTTGTGAGCGAAATTCTTGATTTACAGCTTTACACTTTGTGCTCGTTGACCTCAAATTAGGAGATCTCACTCATCAGGATCTGGGGTAAATGCAGATGTACGTCAATTACTACACACGCGAAATGATGAACGAAGGTGACAATCCCCCCATCGGCATTGTGCTTTGCGCCGACAAAAGTGATACCATTGTAAAATACACTCTGTCCGAAGAAAATATACAAATTTTTGCCCCCAAGTACAAGCTGTATTTACCTACCGAAGACGAGTTGCGACTTGAGTTGCAGCGGGAATATAATGCTCTGGAGACAGACGGTCAGGGCAACCTTGCAGGAGAATAGCCATGTTCCCTCCCATAGCCGTCATATCAGACATTCACGGTAACAGTTTTGCCCTGAAAATCGTGCTGCGCGAAATACAGCGTAGAAATATCAACCGCATTATCAATCTTGGCGATACCTTCTACGGGCCGCTTGATATTCCAGGGACATTCGCTCTTCTGGAAAGGTGCCCCATTTCGATCGCACACATCCGCGGCAACGGCGACAGGATGCTCCTCGCTCCTGCCGATGCTGATAAAGACAGTGCTACAGTTCTGTACTCAAAAAAATACCTGACCGCTTCACTCAGGCATTTTTTGTCCACCATGCCCACCGTGTATTCTGATAATGCGCTCTTTGCCTGTCATGGTTCTCCGCATTCCGACATGGAGTATCTGTTGGAGGAAATATACAGCGGTATCGGAGCACTCAAAAAAACGGGATGTATTGAGAAAGCGCTTGCCGGTATCGGACAGAAAATGATTCTGTGCGGGCACAGCCACCTTGCCAAAACGTTTTTCATCCCTGTCAGCGAACAGGTGATTGTTAATCCGGGAAGTGTGGGGCTGCCCGCCTATGCCGACGACCTGCCGGTTCCGCATATAATGGAAGCAGGTTCCCCTTTGGCACAGTTTGCCGTTATCACGCGCAACTCCACAGGCTGGCAGGTTGAACAGATTCAGCTTGCCTATGATTGGCAAGCTGCGTCCGCCCTTGCCGAAAAAAACGGCAGACCGGATTGGGCGTTCGCCCTTGCAACGGGCAGAGCGGCAAGGTCGTAAAAAATTGTCGCTTGGAATAAAAAAGTCAAGGGCTTACGTTTTTGGCGTAAACCCTTGACTTTATTCTCTGGCGGAGCGGAAGGGACTCGAACCCTCGGCCTCCGGCGTGACAGGCCGGCGTTATAACCGTCTTAACTACCGCTCCAATTCCTGTGCCCTTGTGGGCTGCCCTGGTAGTTGAGGGCTCGTTGTATGTTTTTTCGGAAACCGGGTTTCTGAAAAAACGAAAATTTCTGGCGGAGCGGAAGGGACTCGAACCCTCGGCCTCCGGCGTGACAGGCCGGCGTTATAACCGTCTTAACTACCGCTCCGTGGTAGCGCGGTACTCGTAAACCGCGAGGAACATTCCTATTGGAAAATTTGAAAAAAGGCAAGTGCAAAGCACAAGATATTTTTCATCCTGCTCTGTTTTACCCTGTCCTGTCTATCGCAGATTGGAAAAAGTATCGCATTGCTTCGGGTCGCCCGAATCAAAGCCTCGCTTGAACCAGGTGTACCGTTGCGACGAAGTGCCGTGAGTGAAGCTGTCCGGCATGATGTGGCCGGTGGCCTGTTTTTGCAGGCGGTCGTCGCCGATGGCCTGGGCGGTGTTCAGGGCTTCCTCCAGGTCGCCGGATTCAAGAACTCCCTGCTCCTTCATGGTTCTTCCCCATATTCCGGCAAAGCAGTCGGCCTGTAGCTCCAGCATTACCGACAGGTGGTTGCTTTCGCGCTGCGAGCCTCGGCTTTGCAGTTGCCGAACCTCGTCATCAATGCCCAGTTCATGCTGCACATGGTGCCCCACTTCGTGGGCGATAACGTAGCCCCAGGCAAACTCCCCGCCGCCGCCCATGGTGCGCTTCATCTCTTCATAAAATGAGACGTCAAGATATACGGCCTGGTCGGCGGGGCAGTAAAACGGCCCGGTTGTCGCCTGACCGTAACCGCAACGGGTGTCGGTTCCACCGGAATAGAGCACCATTTTCGGCGGGCGGTACGCCTTGCCGGAGCCCTGGAAAAGCCTGCCCCAGGTATCTTCCGTCATCTTGAGCACAACCCCGCTGAGCCGCGCCATTTCTTCTTCCCTGCCGGAAGGCATGCGTTGTTCCTGTTGCACAGGCGCTACAGACGCGCCATCGCCCAGAAGCGGGGTAAGGTCAACACCGTAATATCCGGCCACCATCACCACCAGCAACATTACCACACTGCCTGTTTTGCCAACAGGCAACCCTCGCCGGCCGGAGGGAGAGCCGCGTCTGTCTTCCACATTGTCGCTTTGTCCGTAATTACGCCAGCGCATAGCAAATCCTTGCAAGAATAAGGTGAAGAGGTGCGTTCGGGCAACCGGTCACGGTTGAATGCCATCACATGGTGCACGTAGCAGTAATTTTTATCAGGCTTTCCCTTCATGGTCCAGAGGCATAGAGCCATGTGGGCGTATACGTTTTGGCTTGCGGTGAGAACATGCGCGGTCAAGGTCCGCATCCGCTCTGTACTATGGGAGCAGCTCATTTTCATTGCGCCACAGACAGCAGTTTGTGTTGCCCATTGCATGGGTTGCCATGAAAAGTCCTTTATATTCGGGGCGATCTCGTGCATATTGCCATGAGGATACTTTTGTCGCCAATTCTCTCATTATCAGCCATGCCGGTGGGGGATGCCGCATGCGTTTTTTCAGTCTGAAAACCAAATTACCTTTGTCTATTTTGGCTGTTTTGCTGATCATTTTGTCTGTGGGGACAGGCTTTGTGCTGCATACGGCCGATTCCATCATTTCCTATATGCGCTCGGCCAGGCTGGAGGATATATCGCGCTCTCTCAGCCGCAGCGTCAGCGTGCAACTTGAACGGGCAGGGAAGGATATTGTGCTTTCCGCCGGATTGCCTGTGGTGCAAGACGCTGTGGGGCAGGGGGCCGGGTTGTCTGTTGCCGGTAAGGCTTCACTGGGCAGCTTGCTCTATCGCATCAAGCAGGCCTGCGGCTATTATGACGACTTTGCCCTGATAGACGAGCGCGGCGCGGTTATCGCCGCTGCGGGCTTCAAGGATGACGCGTTTCAGGGACTGGGCAAACGCTGGCTGCAAAGGGCGCTTGCGCAAAACACCTTTTTTGTTGCGGAACCCTTTTTTGACAGTGTTTCCGGAATGATACTTATCCCCGTGTCGATGAAAATCGTTTATAACGGGAAGGTGGCCGTTTTGGCCGGAACCCTGGAACTGGACAAGATAACCAAAGGGCTGCTCAGGGACATAGCCACGCCTTCTGTGCGCGGCTATGTGGTAATAGGCAAGGGAGAGCTCGTTTCCGCCCTTGGGCCGACCGCAGCCGTTCAGGCCCTGTTTACAGAAGGGAACTGGTTTGCCGAGAAAATACGGAACACTGTATTTGGCAGTATGCGCGTGACCATGGGGGACGATGAGAAAACTCTCGGCTTTCACCATGTGCCGCAGACGGATATTTATACTGTTGCCGTCGCGGATGACGCCTATATGCGCCCCTTTTTCACCACCATGCAGCGGGCCAGCCTGATTTCTGTCATCGTATCCGCTTTGCTGGCCAGCGCCTGCATCTGTTTTTTTATTTTCCCGGTAACTCGCGATATCCGTTTTTTGAGCCAGTTTGCCCGGCAGATCGCGGACGGCAAAAAAGAGGCCACAACTCAGGTGCGGCGTACGGATGAACTGGGCGACCTGGCCACCAGTCTTAAACGCATGGTCGATACCCTACAGGACATGCTTGGAAAGGCGGAAGCAGCTACCAGGGTCAAGGGGGATTTTCTGGCCCGCATGAGTCATGAAATACGCACCCCCATGAACGGGATTATCGGTTTGACCTATCTGGCCATGCGCGAAAACCCGGATGAAAAACAGCGCGGTTTTTTGCGCCGTATTGACAGCGCTGCAAAAAACCTGCTCGGACTGATCAACGATATTCTCGATTTTTCCAAGATGGAAGCGGACAAGATGGAGCTGGTCAAGGAACGCTTCAGCCTTTCCGAGAAGCTGCGCACAATTTACGACCTTATTCAGGTACAAAGTCGCGAAAAGGGCCTGGAGCTTGTTTTCACCCAGGAACCGGACGTGCCGGATGTTGTCGAGGGCGACCCGCTGCGCCTTTCGCAGGTATGCATCAATATTTGTTCCAACGCGGTCAAATTTTCGGAGCAAGGCTCCGTCTGTTTGCATGTGGCTGTGCAGGAAGAACATCCGGACGGCTTCCTTCTGCTTTTTACCGTGCAGGACACCGGAATCGGTATGTCCGGGGAAGCGGTGAAGGGCATTTTTACAGCCTTTAACCAGGTTGGCGGCTATATGACGCGCCGGTTTGAAGGAACCGGCCTTGGCCTTGCCATCAGTAAGTCGCTTGTGGAGATGATGGGCGGCAAAATATGGGTGGAAAGCACACCTGGTAAGGGCAGCGTGTTTTATTTCACGGTGTATATGGGAAGGGCAGAGCCGCAAAGTATTGCGCAAGAAGCGGATGCTGCGAAGGCGGACGAGCCGGAAGTCGACTTGTCCTCCACCCGAATTCTTGTGGCAGAAGATAATATGTTGAATCAGGAGATTATCCGCGAAATGCTGCAAGACATGGGAGCAAAAGTGACCCTTGCCGATAATGGGGAAGAAGCTGTGCAGTTGTGGAATTCAAACGATTACGATATTGTTATACTTGACATACAAATGCCGGTTATGGACGGGCTGAGCGCAAGCCGCGTTATCAGGAGCAGCCCCAGGCCAGGTTCCGATACGGTGCCCATTCTTGCCATGACCGCCCATGCCATGGTCGCGGACAAGGAAAGAAGCCTTGAGGCCGGCATGAACGAACACATTACCAAGCCCATTGACGTGGTGCAGTTGCGTGAAACCATACGCCGCTGGTCGGCCCGAACCGCCCGCGCGGCTTCCATGGATGTGACTCTATACCCCCGGAGCCAGTGATGAAAAACAGGCGGATTACAGCGTGTTGCGCGGTGGCGTTGCTCCTGACGGCCTTGCTTTGGGGCTGTGACGACAAGGCGGAAAAGCCCCCTGCGCCTGAATTGCAAAAACCGCAGATCCCCGTGTTGCTGTACAGGCAGGTGGATACCTATATATCCATGGTCAAGCAGGCTGTTACCGCGAATATGCCGGAAATGTATGAAGTTACCGTGTTTGACGCCCGAAGCGACCAGCTTGTTCAGGACGAGCAGCTTGAACAGGCCCTTCAGGGCAACATGGTCGCCATTGCCGTTAATCTGGTTGATTTGCAGGCTGCGTCGCGGGTGATGGACAAGCTCAAGAAAGCCGGAATTCCGGTAGTGTTTTTTAACCGTGAGCCTGCCCTCAATGTTCTCAAGTCATACGACAAAGCCCGTTTTGTCGGCACCACCATTGCCGATGCGGGAATCATGCAGGGCGACCTGATAGCCAGACTGTGGAAAGCCCACCCCGAGTATGACCGTAATAAAGACGGCAAGTGCCAGTACATCATGCTGCAAGGCAATGTGGACAACCCGGAAGCGTTGGCCAGAACCGAGCACAGCGTGGCGCGCGCGCGGGAGTTGGGGGTGCAGTTGGAACAGCTAGGCCAAACCTACGTGTGTAACTGGGACCGGGAGATGGCCAGGCAGTCCATGGAATTTGCTTACTCCCAGTACGCAGACGATATGGAATTGGTTATTTCCAATAATGATTCCATGGCGCTTGGCGCCATACAAACACTGCGACTCAAAGGCTTTAATCTGGGCGGCGATTCGTCCGGCTCGTTCATTCCCGTTGTCGGCGTGGATGCAACCCCTGACGCGATGCAGGCGATTCGTGAAGGCAGCATGAGCGCAACCGTGAAGCAGGACGCCGAAGCCATGGGCAGGGTCATTGCCCGGATGCTGTGCAACATGGCAGAAGGCAAGGATTACCTGGAAGGTACCGGCCAGCAGTATGATAAAAGTGCAGTAGCCATCCGCATTCCCTATGCGCCCTGCGAGTAAGCCTCAACTTGGGCGGGCGCTGCACAGGCACCTGATTGCGGCGGTGATGCTCCGTTAAATTGGGCCAGCCCCCCCGGTCAGACCGGCTTTATCAGACAAGGACTCTTCTTATGGCCTCCAACAGTTTTGGGACAATATTCCGCTTCACTTCCTGGGGAGAAAGTCATGGCCCGGCCGTCGGCGTGGTAATTGACGGCTGTCCCGCGGGTGTGCCCCTTGATGCGGAAGCGATTGACCGGGCGCTTGTCCGGCGCGCCCCAGGAAACAGCGCGCATACCAGCGCGAGAAAGGAATCGGACGCCTGCGCCCTCTTGTCCGGTGTTTTTGAAGGCCGTACAACCGGTGCGCCCATAAGCATCCTGATCAATAATACCGACGCAGACTCTTCCGCCTATGAGCCTGTTGCCCATCTGCTGAGGCCGGGGCACGCCAATTTTACCTACCTTGAAAAATACGGCGCTTTTGACTACCGCGGCGGGGGCAGGGCTTCCGCGCGGGAAACGGCCTGCCGGGTGGCAGCGGGTGAAGTAGCCAGAAGGCTGCTCTCCCAGTGCGGGGAAGGCGGCATAAAAGCCTTTGCCTGGCTGAGCGCGGCGGGTGAATACCAGGCTCCGGTAACGGACTTTGCAGATGCGGCTCTTTTTGCCCGACAAAGTCCAGTGTTTGCCCCCTGCGCCGAAGCGGAAGACGAATTGGCCCGGCAGGTAGCGCTGGCCAGGGAAAATGGCGATTCAGTGGGCGGGGTTGTCAGCTTTTACGCAACCGGCCTGCCTGCGGGGCTGGGCGATCCAGTGTATGAAAAGCTGGAGGCCAGGCTTGCCTCTGCCATGCTGAGCGTACCCGCAAGCAAGGGCTTTGAAATAGGCGAGGGCTTCGGGTGCGCCGTTATGCGCGGCTCTGCCTGTAACGATGCCTTCACCCTGTCTGAAAACGGCACAGTGATAACAGCCACAAACCGCTCCGGCGGCATCCTTGGCGGCATCAGTACCGGCATGCCCCTGTACGGGCGGGTCGCGTTCAAACCTACCCCCAGCATCAGGCAGGAGCAACAAACCGTGGACATACAGGGCGCACCGAGCCGTTTTTGCCTGCCGTCCAACTCGCGCCACGACCCTTGCGTTGCCGTGCGGGCCGTGCCGGTAGTGGAAGCCATGTGTCTTGTTGTACTGGCAGACGCGTGGCTGATGAACCAGACCGCAAACATTGCGCTGTCTGGAAAATAAACGAAGGAACTCTTTTATGGAGCGGTCGGCCCGGCTTACCATCGCCCACAGAGGGGCCAGCGCCCATGCGCCGGAAAATACGCTGGCAGCGGCAAGGCTGGCCCATGCCCTTGGTGCGGATATGTGGGAGACGGATGTGCAGATGACCCGTGACGGAGTGCCGGTTTTACTGCATGACGCAACCCTTGAGCGGACAAGCGATGTTGCCGCGCACCCGGAATTCGCCGACCGGGCGCCCTGGCGGACAGACAGTTTCACGCTGGATGAAATTCGCACGCTGGACGCCGGGTCCTGGTTTGGAACAAACGACCCCTTTGGCACAGTTGCTTCCGGCGAGCTCACGGAAAAAGAACTGGCCCCCTTCATCGGAGAAACAATACCCACGCTGGAGGAAGGGCTGGCCCTGACCAGAAAGCTCGGCTGGCGGGTGAATATTGAACTCAAGAATCTTGCGGGAAGCGCCGGGCATGAGACTATAACACGGGCCGTAATGGATATGATCCGCAAGCAGGCCATGGAGCAGTCTGTCTGCCTTTCTTCTTTTCAGAGTGACTATCTGCGCGAGGCCGCAAGCCTCTCGCGCAGTGTGCCCAGAGGACTTCTGGTGGAAAAGGGCGTGCCTGAAAAGGCACAAGGTCTGCAACACTGCGGCCTCTGCGCCGGGATTTACGAAACCCTTACCGTGGAAGAGGCCATACGCCTGTGCCGCGATGCTGAGGCAGACTTTTTTCATCCGAGCACAGCCTTTTTGAGTGCCGACTTTGTTGCTGCCCTGCATGATGCGGGTTTCCCCGTCAACGCCTGGGTCATTGATGAGGTAAAAGACGCACGCACCTTGCTTGACTGGTCTGTTTTCGGTTTCATTACAAACTATCCCGGCAGGTTAAGAAAGACACTGGGGCCGTGTGCCGGGTAAAACTGCCCTTACGCCCTCACGACAGCGAAACTCACGCTCTGCAATTTTCAGCGTGAAACGGCTTTTTTCTGTTCTGTGCGTTGTCCCGTAAGGGAGACGTCCTTCATTTTTTATCCGGGAGACAAATATGAAAACAACCCTTCAGGCTCTTGTTATGGCGTGCCTTCTGTTCGCGGGAATAAGCTCAGCGGCTTTTGCCGAGCAGAAGAAAACCGTGCGCCTTGTGTATGTGGAGTGGCCTTGTGCGGTTGTAACCACGCATATAGTCAAGGAAGTGATTGAGCAGAAACTTGGCTATTCCTGTGAGATTTTACCGGTTTCCGTTGCGGTCAAATACCAGTCGCTCATGCTGGGCGAAGCGGACGCGACAGTGTGCGCCTGGCTGCCCAACACGCAAAAGACGTATTGGAGCAAAGCGCAGGCAACGGTAGAAGACCTTGGCCCGCTCGTTGGCGGGGCGCGCCTTGGCTGGACCGTGCCGGACTATGTTACCTACACTTCCATTGAAGACTTGCGGGGCAAGGCCCAGGAGTTTGGCGGCAAGATATACGGCATAGATCCCGGCTCGGAGTATATGGAAACATCGGAAAAGGCGATCAAGGGGTACGGCCTGGATGGCTTTGAACTGGTGGAAGGAAGTGACGCGGTCATGGTGGCCATGCTGGCTGACGCCGTAAAGAACAAAAAGCCCGTAATAGTAACAGGCTGGGCCCCCCACTGGATGTTTGGTCGCTGGGACTTGCACTTCCTTGATGACCCCAAGGGCTACTTCGGCACCGAAGAAGAGATTCATACCCTGGTACGCAAGAATCTCAATCAGGACATGCCCGAAGTATACTCCTTCCTGGATAAATTCGCCTTCACCGACACAAAACAACTCCAAGCCCTGATGGCTGAAAATGAAGACGGGAAAGACCCCACAACCATAGCCAAACAGTTCCTGGAAAAAAACGCCGAACAGGTAAACTCCTGGCTGAAATAGGCAATAACGGAAAACCCCCAGGTTTTTCATGCCACCAACAAGGAAGCCACTCCTGCGATTTGCCGCTTAACGGCGGGCGAAGCAACCCCGGCAAAGGCAGGAGTTCAGGGAAAGGCTGAGTTTTTTCGTCTGGCAAGGCGCGCGTCCCTATTTACGAGGGGGTGGACTCTTAAGTCCTGCCCCTCGTAAATAGGGACGCAGCAACGCAGTCCAGACGGAAAAAATCAGCCTTTCCCTAGAATTGCCATTTCAGGTTTACTGCTGCCCCGCTAGTCGCCTTTTCTTCAGCAGCCTTGTTATCCACGCTACCCACTTCGCCGCCCACCTGCATCTGCATGTCAGGGTTGAGGTCAATATCCATGTAAACCCCTGCGGCATTGACCATATTTTCCTTGGCAGCCGGACGGTACAGCGGGGAGTTGGGGTCTTGCGGGTTAACCACAAGCCTTGTGGCTACGGGCTCGTTGTCTTTCTTGAAGCGCACCTCTACTTCCGGTGAGTTTTGTTCACTATCCAGATAGGGCTTTGTGTGCTCCCCTCCGGAAAAAACCGTGGATCTCCTCGGGGTCAGGCGGTCTTTGGAAGCCGCATCGTGCGCTCCGGCGCGAAACTCCACAGCCTTTCCGTCTTTTTGTCCAGCAGGGGAAGTATGGTCTTGTGGCTGTGGAGTATAGCGCAAGGGCCTTTTATCTTTGCTTTTTGAACGGTGGGTCATGCCAAAGGGGTCGGCACTGAAATTTTTTTCCACTTCGCCCGGCAACAGAGAGGCTTTGTTGGGGCGGGCTGCTTTGGCCTTGATGGCCGGGTCATTGGGAACGGCTTTCGGCAGGTTTTGCCTTACCCCGGAAGAGGTGGGCGGGGCGGTAAATACCGTTCGGGCGGGCAGGGTGGCAGAAGGCTGCTCGGCGTTGGCGCACAGGCCCGACACAAGCAGGGCAATACATATGATGTGGAAACGGACAAATGCGTTACGCATGGTCTGTCCCTCCTGAAAGCAAAATCATCATTCCAACAGATGCGGCGTGGTACGCGGCCTGGCGGCAGACAAACACGTTTTTGTCTGTCAGCCTTTAAGGTTTGATGACAAATACTGGCGAACATTTCAAGCAGGAAATGCTCGCCAGTATTTGTTAAAAACCTCATTCCGACTTGGTCGGCGTAAGGACAAGACGCAGTCAGCGGATTAGCACGGAGCATTTCTTGGAGAAATCCACCGGGTTGTAGCTCAGTTTTGCCTGTCGCAGGCCTTCATCATCCAGGTCCTGCTCCCTGTTGATGTAGGTATATTTTTTCCCCTCATCGTTGCAAAACAGGTAGTTGATGGCCTGGTACCCACCCTTGATGCCGCCGGCGGCTTTTTCAAAGTGAATGATCAGGGTGTCCTGATTCAGCGGTTCGGCCAGGGTGTAAGCAACGGGCACGCCGTCAATGCGGATAATGCCGCCGCAGAGTCCGGGAATATCGTTCCAGTGGGCAAGCACCCGGGCCACGGCGTCATTCTCCGCAAGCAGGGCTTCGGAAGATTCACAATCGCGCCAGCGACACCATTCGGTTTGCATGTTCAACACCGTTTCTACGCAGCGTGCCGAAAGGCTTTGGTACTCGTAGTGATACTGTTTTTCAAACTGTTTGAACAAATTTTTCTTTTTGTGAAAGCGGTTGCCGGAAAGCGTGGTCAGCTCGGATGCCAGATACAGGTAATCCCATTGCCCGCGTGACTCTTCAACCTCCACCCCCTCGCCAAGAGCCACACTCCACTGCTCGCACAGCGCGTGAGGAACACGTATGAAACGCGAGCCAGAGGCCATTTCCGGATTACGCGACCAGTCATCCACCAAATCCCACGGACCCACGGGCGCCCAGTAAACAAGGTTCGGTCTGGTCTGGCGTATCCAGCAAAGGGTGCCGTCAAAACGCCACTCCAGCCCATAGTGCGGAGCCCAGCCCCACAGGTTGGCGAAGCTGTAATCCGAAGCCCGCGAGGTGTTTTTGCTCAAAAGCGCAAGATATTCCTGCATTCCGTCAAAGGAAATGGATGTATAGTCGTCTTTCATAATTGTTCCTCAAAAAAGCATGTGCTTCACCCGCTGTTACGCGGCAAATCGTAAAGGTTCTTTGCGCGGACAGCGCCGTATCAGGCCGCCGCAGTTTTTCGGTCAAGGCGTCGCGCTGTTGATGCGTAACGCTGCCAGTTCTTACATGAAAAAAGATACAGGCACAAAAATGCCTGCACCACTTGCGAGGCCAGCATGGCGATAAAAACCCCTGACGCGTCCTGCCATAGTACATGCCCCATGTACCAGGCCAGAGGCAAACGGACGCCCCAGGTACCGGTGCTGAAAGCCAACAGGCTGAACAAGGTCGCCCCGGCCCCGGTGAACACCCCGCTCATAATCAGGCTGGTAACGGTAAACGGTGCCGCAACAAGGTTAAACAACATATACAGGGCCGCCGTGTCTTGCACGGCTACATCTTCCGGGGCCACAAAGGCCGTAATCCAGGGTACAAAGGGGTACAGGCACAAGGCCAATACAGCCATTCCCAAAGCGCCGGTAAGTATAATCTTGCGGGCAATCCGCTTTGCTTCGTCCGGTTTTCCGCTTCCAAGACAATGCCCGACCAAGATGGATGCGGTAAAGCTGAAAGCCATGGCGGGCATGAAAATTATGGCTTCAATACGCATTCCCGCTGTAAGTCCGCTGACGGCAATTACGCTGTCTTTCGGCAGGGTGCTGGTAATCAGAAAAAGTACCAGATACCCAAGTTGCCATAACAGTTGTGAGCCTCCTGCGGGCGTAGCCACCCGCAGGATATAGGGAAAGGCCTGTTTTTCCCAGCGCCAGGGGGCGAAGCTTTTCCGGGTAATCATGGCTTTTCGCACCAGCACCGACAGGTTGAACAGTGCCCCGGAAGCAACAGAAACAATGGAGGCAAGGATAAGCCCGCGCCCGCCCATGTTTGGCAGGCCGAACATGCCAAGCCCGAACCCCAGGTCGGCAAAAGCGTTGAGCACGCAAACAATCAGGGCAGAGAGCAGGGGCGTCCAGACATTTTTATGTGCCCTGAAGATGCCCACGCTAATAAAAGCCAGATAACTCGCCGGGAGAATGGGCAGGTAGCAGAGCCACAAGTCCAGGGTTATGTCATAAATTTCTGCCGGCACCTGCATCAGAAACATCATTTCATCGGCAAAGGCGTACCCGGCAATCATGGTCAGGGCGCAAAAAAAGCCTCCCACAATAAACAGCAAACCGGCATAACGCTGTGCCCGCAAGGGAAGCCTGGCCCCAAGCGACTGGCTCATGGCCGCGATACCCCCGTTTACCAACGCTATACCCAGCACCAGAAAAAAGAATTGCAGTTGGGTAATAATACCGAGCGCGCCCTGCAAATGCGGATGAATACGTCCGGCAACCACTACATCCGTAAAGCCGATAGTGAATTGCAGCAGCATGGTCACAGCTTGCGGCAAGGTAAGCGACCATATTTCTTTGGATGAAACCAAAGGCTGCTGCGGCTGTGCGGTTTTTGCCGGTTTGCCGGAAGGCGTTGCGGAAATGGCTGACATGCAAAACTCCGGCAGGGGAGGCCAGACAAGAAGACTACAGGCGCAAAATGCCGGTACAGCAGGCTTTTCGTGTACGGCAATATGATATATATGTATGCCCTAAGCGTACCGTGCGAAGACCATTATACAATAAGCACTCCTGTTCCAAGGGCCAGTCATGAATCGGTTTTTTTCTACTTTTTTTGCTGTTTTTTTCTTTTTTACCACTTCCGCCTTTGCCGATCCTTATGAAAGCAGGGCGGTAGAAGGACAGGAGGCGGTGAACCTGCTCACAATGCTGGCCAACTCCGGCTGGATTGCCGACGGGAATGACTCGGGTAAATACGTGTACGTGCTCTTTGAGCCAAAAAATACCTTTTGCTTGCGCCAGTATGACGACAGCCGCCCTTTTATCGACTCCGTACAGTTTCGCTGGGTGCCGGTGGATTTTACGGGGGAATTCGACAAGCTGTATGACGCCCCGGAAAAACTGGGCGAGGTCCTGCGCGGCTCCGCAGCGCTGCCGGAACAGTCGGAACACGCGGCGAGAAATGCGCAAATTCGGCAATATACCCTTGGCGGCGTGTTGTTTTACAGCATGACCAGAGACTTGAATGACGAGAACACCTCGTCGCTGGTTTTTCCGACCCTCGTGTATGGCACTGGCGAGAAGGCTTCCATTGTCCACGGCGTTCCGCAGGACATGGCCAATTTTCTTACCTTTGTTCCGACAAACGATGCCTTCCGGGAAAGTTTCATTCCCATGGCATACCAGCGGGCCGAAGAAGCGGTGCGCATGTTGCCGGTAAAGAACATGCTGTACATGAACAGCGCGGAGCAACCTGCGCCGGTACTGCAAATGCCCTTTACGGATGCGCCGAGACTGGGCTCCATTTTGCCCGGGCAATCGGACATTCCGGCGATAGGCATAACCGAAAACGGTTTTGTGGTACTCAGCTTTGACGGCAAGACGCCGCACATATATGTGGAAGACGCAGTATTTACTGCCGCTGTTAGAGAAAAGGAAGAAGCCGGGCTTGAGAAGGCCCCGCAATAGCATTACCTGTTTCAGATGACGAGCATAGTGCAGCCTTGCAGACGCGGTGCGCATGCTTCGGCTTTACCCATGGAGAGCAAGTGATGGATATTTTTACTACGCTGCACACCCGTCGCAGTATACGGTCTTATGACGAGGGCGAGGTAAGCCGGGAAGAGCTGCATGCCCTGCTTGACGCGGCCATGATAGCGCCTAGCGCGGGCAATGCCCGCCCCTGGCAGTTTGTGGTCATAACCGACAAGGATATTCTGGGTAAAATTCCGGCCATAAACCAGTACGCAGCCATGGCGGCCAAGGCTCCGCTCGGCATTACCGTATGCGGCGACACCCGCCTGGAAAAGTATTCCGGTTTTTGGGTGCAAGACTGTTCCGCAGCCGTACAAAATATGCTGCTGGCTGCAACCGCGCTTGGCCTTGGCGCGGTCTGGACGGGCATTCACCCGATCAGGGAACGCGTAGCCGCTTTTCAGTCGCTTTTGTCATTGCCCCCGACGGTAATACCGCTGGCGCATATCGTAATAGGGCGGCACTGCGCAAAAACCGAGGAAAAACACCGCTTTGAAGAAGCGAAAGTGCATTATAACGCCTATAGGGAAAAGGATTAGCCATGTACGCGCTATCAGTCATGTTTACCATCGCCCCGCAGTATGTAGATGCTTTCAAAAAGGCAGCCATGGCCCAAGCGGAGAACTCGCTTGCCAATGAAAAAGGCTGCATCGCATTTTCGGTATTTCAGGAAGAAGGCAAGCCGGAACGCTTTTACTTCCACGAGGTTTACACCGACAAGGCCGCCCTGGACGACGTGCACAACAAAACAGAATATCTGGCCAATTTCAGGGAAGCGATTGAGGGGATGGTAGTAGAAAGGGCAGCGCACCGCTGGGTGAAAAGCTGATTTTGCTGTCGCTGGAGAACAAGAGGAAGGGATTGCCGTTAAGCGGCAAATCGCAAAGGTCCTTTTGGTGTTGGATTGTGTCGACACTGTGCATCTGGCGCTTTTGCGATCAAAACGAGCATTCCCCGGTTTCACGCTTGCCGCGTAAAACCGGGGAATGCTCGTTTTGATCGAAAAATTTTTTATCCGGTGAAGGGCACTAGTAGGTCCACTTGCCGTTCATGTATTTCACGAGTTCCGTCGTGATTTTGGATACTGGCGTGAAGGGGCCTTTCTTGGCTTCGGCTTTGGTTTTGCCCTTGCTGATGTGGCGAATTTCCGAATAGCGAAGGTAGCCGATGTACTTAACCGGGCCGGGGTTTACGGCAGGCTTGACAGAGCCGGAAACGGAGTTCGGGTCAGCGGACATATACTCGGCAGTGTAGGTGCCGTCCTTATGCTTTTCAACTTTCATGTTCTTCTTGTTGGGCATTACGCAACGGTTGTATGATTCGATGATCTTTTTACCAAAGGTAATCAACCCGGAGTGAAGAACTTCCTGGTTGTGCGCGGCAGCAGAGTGTTTATTTTTGGCATGAGCTGCGAGGGGGGTGGCGAGCATAAAGAGGCAGACAAAGACAGCAAGAACGCGACAGTAAGCGAAGGGTGTGTTCATGGTATGATATTTCCTCGATGTTTTTCGGCAAACAGCGCTGTTTACCCGGATACAACATACGTTGATGAAAATTATGTAGAGCTGTGTATGAAAAGCGCGGCTGTATGCAAAGTTGCAAAACAAGCCTGCGCTGCATGTGCGCCTGGCTGGAAATAGTAGCGTGTATACCGCGGCGCTCACCGACGCGAGGTTTTTTCGTTAAAAAGGCCCGGCGGGTAAACCCGCCGGGCCTTTATGGTGCATTGTAACTTTTAGTTGAAATCGACTTCGGCGCGACGGTTCATGCGACGGCCTTCATCGGTGCTGTTGTCGAACTTCGGACGGGTCTTGCCATAACCAACGGTGGACATGGTGTTGGCGGGGATGCCCTGCTTCACGAGGTAAGACTTAACGGAAGCGGCGCGGCGCTCGGACAGACGCTGGTTGTAAGCGGCGCTGCCAAGGCTGCAGGTGTGACCGGAAATGGTGATGTTACGGTTGGACTGGCGAAGAACGTTGGCCAGTTCGTCCAGAACAGCAGTGGAGTCACGGTTCAGCTTCGCAGAGTTCAGAGCGAACTGGATGCTGCGAAGGGTGATGCCGCCTTCAGCGCAGAAAACGTCACGTACGAACTTGTCGGCAACTTCGTTGTGGTCAAGGATGTTGCGGATGGGCACGTTAACGCTCTTGCCGGGGTTCAGGTTGGAAATGCTGTTGAGCAGAGCATGACCATGTTCGGAATCGGAAGCGTCAAGCACGTGGAAGGTCAGGTCAGGGTTGGCAGCCATGGCAGACTGGCAAGCGGCGAGAACGTCTTCACCACGGTTGCTTTCACCATCGCTGGCAACGATGACAGCGGTGGGGGTGGGCAGGCCCTGATACACTTTGTCAGACCACTGGCGGATGCCGTCGCCCATGCGGGTAAGACGGTTGTACACGTCATAGGTGCTGCTCAGCTTGTTGATGCCTTTAGCAAACACTTCGCGGTTGTAGGTCTGTTGAGCCAGAACTTCTTTCGCGGGAGAGAAGGTGTGAATGCTGCCGGTGTAGCCCAGCTCGGGGATACGATCGTTGATGCGCTGCAGAGCCTGTTTGGTCAGCTTCATTTTGTTTTCGGCCAGATGCTTGTGTTTCATCATCATGGAACCGGAATAGTCAGCCAGAATGTCAAAGCTCTGCACTTTGGGGCTGCTGCAAGCCAGGGGCTCAGCGGCCATTGCCGTAGCGGCGAAAGCGGTAAGCATAACCGCCACCATGGCGAAAAGGGAAATACGTTTCATGGTCTCCTCCAAAAAGTTAATGATGTGGGCCTGTTCCAAATAACTCGTCCCACTTGCCAGAGACAGAGTATATGGAATGTCTAGAAAATGCAAGTAAAATGTATCCCGATAATGAACGGTACGGAACACATTACTCAACATACTCTCTTGACGCGAGAATAGCAGATTCCAGAATTTCGTCAAGCGTTGGATGGGCAAAAATAATAGGTGGCGTTCCGCCAGCAACATACTCTCTGCCAACGAGTAGCGCGGCTGCGCTGACCAGGTGCGAAGCGCCGTGTCCCACCGCGCTCACGGCACGCAGCATATCACCCTGCCAGAGCATGCGGACAAAGCCCTGAGTGTGGCCGTAACTCTGGGCGATGGCATTGGCGGCAAAGGGCGCGCGTGAGGTGGATACGGCCCCGCCCTCGGCTTTGAGTTCCGCAAGTGTGGGGCCAACGCGCATGACCTCCATTGTGCCGTACACACAAGAAGGCATGGGCAAAGGAGTATACGGCCCCGTGGCCTCACCTGCAACGCGGCGTAGCGCATAGCGGGCCTGATTGTCTGCTGCGTGCGCAAGAAGTACGCGACCGTTCACGTCGCCAACCGCATAGATATTTTCAGCGCAGCGCAGGTTTTCGTCTGTGGCTATAAAACCTTTTTCCGTTGTGGCAATGCCCGCGCTCTCGAGGCCAAGTGCGCTTGCGCCGGATTTTCTGCCGACTGCGATCAGTCCTGCCCCGGCCCGGAGTTCTTCGCCGTCCTCAAAGCGCAGGACCGATTCCCCGTCCAGGGTGGTGAACGAGGCAATCTTTCGGCCTGTGTGTATTTTCCACCCGTCCCGGGCAAGGTATGCGTGCAGGGTCTGGCTGATTTCCGGGTCTTCTGCCGGCAGGATGCGTTCGGCAGCATCCACGAGGGTAATGCGGCTGCCGAGACGGTGGTATATTTCGCCCAGTTCTATGCCGATGGCCCCGCCGCCAACGATGATCAGGCTTTGGGGGCATTCGGTGAGGGCAAGCAGGCCCGAGGAAGATCGTATGCTCTGGCCGTCCGGGGCGAGGTCCGGAAAGGAGGCAGGAAGGGAGCCGGTGGCAATAATGCAGGAGCCGAACGTCAGTTCCGGGTTCGTGTCGCCTGTAGATATCGTGTTTGGCCCGGTAAGGCGGCCCTTGCCCTTGATTACGGCGACACCCGCTTCGGCCAGGTTTTTTTCCAGAGCCTGCCTGCTGCCCTTGATAAAACGGTCTTTACGGGTTTGCAGGGCGGGCAGATCAAAATGCACGTCTCCGGCAGCGACTTTGTATTTTTTTTGCACCGCAAAAAGCGGGGCCGAGGCGCTGGCGCCCAGCAGGAATTTTGTGGGAATGCAGCCTACGTTCAGGCAGGCCCCCCCAAGAAAGCCCGGCTCGACGAGGGCGGTTTTTATTCCTTTGGCCGCAGCCCCGAATGCCGCGCTGGTCCCGGCGGGGCCACCTCCGAGAATAACAAGATCAAAATGGTTGTCTGTGGTCATTGGGCGAGTCCGTTGGGTTTGGGTGAAATAGCGGTATCGCTTCATTTAATAGTAAACCGCCTGTTGCGCAAGGTTGCGCGAAACACTGGACGAAG
>JAJDIC010000034.1 GCA_030266525.1 Desulfovibrio sp. OttesenSCG-928-G15
TTGGCATGGGTATAGACAAGCCCAACGTGCGTTTTGTCATTCACGGCGATCTGCCCAAAAACCTGGAAAGCTATTATCAGGAAACAGGCCGGGCCGGGCGCGACGGAGAAAACGCGCGCTGCGTCCTTTTTTACGGCAGAAAGGACATAGCCCAGCTTTTGCGCTTTGCCGAAGGAATAGAAGACGATACCGCTCGGGAAATAGCCAGGGCCCAGGTATACCGGATGCTCGACTTCACCCAGAAGGAGGCTTGCCGCAGAAAAAGTCTTTTGGGCTATTTCGGTGAAGAATTGCCGGGCGACAACTGCGGCGGCTGCGACATCTGCCAGGGTGAAACAGAACGGGAAGACGCGACAGAGGCGGCCCAAAAGCTGCTTTCCGCCATGGTCAGAACCCAGTGCCGCTTCGGTGCCCAGCATTGTATCTGCATTGTCATGGGCAAGGCAACGCCGCGAATCCGGTCCATGGGTCACGACAAGCTGCCCACTTTCGGCGTGGGCGCGGACAAGGCGCAAAATTACTGGCACAGGATAATGGACGCGCTGGTCGCCCAGGGGCTGGTCTGTGTTACAGACCCCCATTTGCCTGTTCCGGAAGTGACGCCCAAGGGCTGGGAAGTGTTGCGCGGTCAGCGTCGGTGCGCCATCATTCGGCTGGCGGAAAACAGGACCGGACAGGCAAAGGTAAAAAAAAGTTGCTTCAGATGCCATGGTGCCTGCGCTGTTCCAGATTTTGCGGGCAGAGCGCACACGCCTTGCACAGGATTTGAACGTGCCGCCCTATGTTATTTTTTCCGACCGGACGCTGCGGGAAATGTCCGTGCTCATGCCTGACTCGCCGGAGCGCTTTCTCACCATCTCCGGTGTGGGCGAGCATAAGCGCGAGGCCTTTGGCGAGGTCTTTATTCCGCTGATTGCCAGATACAGGGAAGTAAACCCGGAAGAGGCGGCCCGCGCGGATCAGGCAGCGGAACAGGCCGCGCCCGCAACCGGTAAGTCACGACGAAGGGCTGCTGCCGCCCCGGATGCCCCAGGAGCTTTGGATGAGACAAAACGCAAGCCCGCCAAAGGCGATAGCCTGAAAGAAACAGAGCGCCTTCTTGATGCGGGTCTCAGCGTGAAAGCGGTTGCCGCAGAACGGGGGCTGGTTGAAACCACCATCATCTCACATATGCAAAAACTGGCCGGCGCCGGGAAAGTCTTCCATCCGGAGCAGTTTATGGACGAGATACGCCTGAACGCTCTGCGCGAATGCTTTGCGGGTGAGCCTGCCCCCTATCTGAACCCGGTAGTGGAAAAATCCCGCACGCACCCGGCGTTTGCTCCCGGCGGCGCAACCTACGACGAAGCCCGTCTGGCCAGAATTTTGCTGGGCCTTGCCGCCAAGGGTGATTAGCCGGGGTATTCGCCAACGTCTTTACGCCCGCCGGGGCTTAGCGTTTTCACCCCGGGTTGCCCATAAAGCGGGTATAACCCGGCTTGCCTGCCATAAAAAAGGGCACTTCGGGCATGGTTTCCGTTACACGCGATGTGCCCAATTTCTCGTTTCTCTTGGAACATGATGCAGCCCTTTTCCACTACAAGGCGCTTCCCCCGTTTCTGTTCAGCTTCTTTACAGCGTATATTTCTGTATGCGATCCCGGACAATGATGGCGATACCATTCATGCCGACCACCAGACACAAAAGAACCAGCGCCGTTCCGTATTGCAGAGGCATGGTTTTGGCGATTTCCGTGCCGGAAGTAGCCAGGACATAGATGTGGTTGGGCAAGGCCATCACAGGCGACAGGAGTGCGACTCCGTCGTTTTTGCTGTAAAAGACCGCCGCTGTGAACATAATGACGGCAGTTTCGCCGGATGCACGCGCCAGACCGAGAATTGCTCCCGTAAGCATTCCTGGCAGTGCTGCGGGCAGAACAACCCGTGCTATGGTCTGGCTTTGTGTTGCCCCGAGCGCGAGTGAGGCTTCGCGATAGGTCGTTGGAACCTGCCGCAACGCTTCTTCCGCCGTGCCGATAATTACAGGCAGGGTCAATACGGCAAGCGTCAGGATACCGGATAAGAGGGAAATGCCGAATCCGCAGGTAATAACAAAAAAGCTCATGCCGAAAAGCCCGAACACGATGGAAGGCACCCCGGCCAAGTTGTTTACCCCAAGGCGGATATATCCGGCAAAGCGCGAGCGCCCTGCATATTCATGCAAGTAAACGGCTGACGCCACACCGAGGGGGAAGGAAATACCCAAAGACCCCACGGCCAGCAAAACTGTACCGGCAATACAGGGCAGGATTCCCCCTTCGGTCATGGCCTTACGCGGCGGCTGGGAGATAAACTCCCAGGAGAGCGCGGGCAGGCCTTTCCAGAAAAGAAAAATGCATACGCAAAGCAGTACGGCTATGTTCGTGAAGGCCGCAAGGCGAAGCATGAAAAAAAGTATTTTTTCCCGAATGCGGCGAAATTGTGTGGAGGAAGTCATTGCGTTCTTAATCCAATGATTGACGGTTTTTTTCTGCGATACGCTGCGCGATAATGTTGAAGGCTAAGGTAAATATAAACAGTACCAAGCCGATAGCGAAAAGCGCATGGTAATGCCCGCCCCTGAAAGGTGCTTCCGCCATTTCAGCGGCAATGGCGGCCGGCATGGGCCGGATAGGATCAAAAAGTGATGCCGGAATGATTCCGGCTCCACCCGCGACCATCAGAACAACCATTGTTTCTCCGATACTGCGGGACATCCCCAACATGCAGGCCGTGCCTATGCCTGAAAACGCCGCCGGAATAACGACTTTGATCGTTGTTTCCCATCTGGTTGCTCCCAACGCCAACGATGCTTCGCGTAAAGATACGGGAACAGCGAACAGAGCATCTTCCGCAACCGAACAAATGGTCGGGACGCTCATAAATGCCAGCATGATTCCCGCATTGAGAAGATTCAGTCCTGTATCCGCATCAAATACATTTTGAAGGAACGGCGCCACCACCACCATTCCGAAAAAGCCCACCACCACCGAAGGCAGTGCCGCCAGAAGCTCAATCATCGGTTTGCATATTCGCCGTAGCGCTGAAGGAGCGACCTCCGTCAGCCACGCGGCTGTCATGACTCCCAGTGGAACGGCGATGGACGCAGCCACCGCCGTCACTGTTAATGAACCAACCAGCATGGGGAAAATGCCGAATTCCGGCGGTTCCGCTGTAGGGTACCATGACATGCCGAGGAAAAAACCGGAAAGCGACTGCGGTGCGAACATCGGCAGGCCTTCCATGAGCAGAAACAGGAAAATCAGGGCAAGGAAGAGCAGGGATACCCCGGCTATGCCCGCCAAGGCGAGTCGGATAAGTGATTCTTTGCGGGCATAGCCAATCATGGTCTCTCCCCTATTTTCCCAAAGGAATGTAGCCGACTTCCCGTACTGCCTTCTGCCCTTTTTGCGGGTCGAGCATATAATCCAGCAGTTTTTTCACTGCGCCTTCCGGTTTGCCATTGGTAAAGACATACAACTCCCGCGCTATGGGCCATTGTTTGGCCAAGGCCGTTTGCGGCGTGGCTTCTATGCCGTCAACATCCAGTTTTTTCAGCGAATCCGTGAGGTAGCCGAACCCAATATAGCCAATGGCCCGCTTATTACCGGAAACTGTCTGGACAACCGTTCCGTTTGAAGCTTGCAACAATGCATTGGGAGTCACTTTTCCCTTTTGCATAATGATTTCTGCCCATGTCTCATATGTGCCGGAAGAGGTATCGCGAGAAACAACCACGATTTTACCGTCTTTACCGCCCACCTCTTTCCAGTTGGTAATCCTTCCGGCATAAATGTCTTTTAACTGCGCTGCGGAAAGATTTTTTACAGTATTTTCGGGATGGACAACCGGAATCAGCGCATCAACGGCAATGGCGGTGCGGACGGCAGTGACGCCGTTTTTGGTTCCCAGCTCCATTTCAGTTTTCTTGATGTCGCGGGAAGACATGGCTATCTGGCACAAGCCTTCATTCAAGGCTTTGATGCCGCTTCCCGAACCGCCGCCGGATATGGAAAGCGTAATGCCGGGGTTGGCTGCCATAAATGCTTCTCCTGCCTTTTGCATGACCGGCAAGACTGTGGTTGAGCCGCTGATGTTGATCTCCTCTGCCGCTATCGCGTGCGAGGAACCGAAAAACAGAAGAGCAAGACCGAGTGATGCGAGCGCTTTTCTTGTCCAGAACGTGGTCAGTTTCATGCTGAAAAACTCCTTAATGTTTTGTCCAGCGCGGGATGAATAGTTTTGTGCGCTGTCTGAATGGAACTGTTGCTGCGAATTGTTACGAAATAGTCACGGAACAATTACGTATTTATGGACAAGCCTTATGCGCAAAAGATCCCCGCGAATACTTGGTTCGAGGTTGCCAAGAATTCTTGTCGCCTTGTCATAAAATCGTCATAATTTGTTCGCATTCTTGCCAAGAGATCAGGTCATTCCAGTTTGCAGACAATGGTGTGGCGGTTTGGCGAAAACGAAGGGTTTACTACTATGACCAATCAAAAAGTTCTCATTGTGGAAGATGAAAAAGATATTCGTAATCTCCTTGCATATTCTTTGGAAACGGAAGGGTTTACGGTTCTTTCTTCCGGTAATGGCAAAGACGGACTGGAGCTTGCAAAAGAAAAACTGCCCGACATCATTTTGCTGGACTTGATGTTGCCTGGCCTTGACGGACTGGAAATAAGCAAAATTCTCCAACGCAATCCGCAAACCGCTGCTATCCCCATACTGATGCTGACGGCCAAGGGAGAAGAGGTGGATCGTATAGTGGGGTTTGAGCTTGGTGCGGCAGACTATGTGGTGAAGCCTTTCAGTGTTCGCGAAGTGATTTTACGGGTACGGGCTATATTGCGCCGGAACGAGGTTATCTCTGACACCGCTCTGTTGCGGTGTGGGCGTATCACACTTGATCTTCCAACACATACAGTCAGAGTGTGCGATAAAGCCGTTGACCTTACCATGACGGAATTCCGTTTGCTGGAAAATCTGGTGCGCCACAAGGAAATAGTTCGCACCAGGGAACAGCTTCTTGATGTTGTTTGGGGATACAGTTTTGAGGGCTACGCCAGAACGGTGGATACGCATATCCGCCGTTTGCGCGGCAAGCTCGGCACCGAGGCTGACCGCGTGGAAACGGTATGGGGCATGGGTTACCGCGCAACAGAAGGAGATTCATGATGATTAACAGCCCAGGGTCGTTGCGCACCAGACTCTTTCTGGCCTTTTCCGCAGTTACGCTGCTCGCGGCGCTTCTACCCGCAATACTGACCCGCAACACCCTGTATAATGAACGTATGGATTTGGCGGCTAGCACGGCTCTAACGCAAGCAATGCTGGCGAAAAGCGTATTCGATTCCGGGATGGACGCCCCGCAGATAGAGAAGCTTTTCCTTGCCGCCCAAGAGCGTTCGTACAGAATGACCTTGCTGGATGCTTCCGGCGCGGTGGTGCGTGATACGGATATTGACGGGCCACGTTTGCCGGAGCTTGATAACCATGCCGACAGGCCGGAAATTGAGCAGGCGCGGGCAACAGGGCAGGGCATATCGTTCAGGCACAGCAACAGTCTGGGGACAGACCTGGTTTATGCCGCTGTGACACTGCAAAACGGCGGCATCTTCCGTATGGCGGTTCCTGTTGCGGAAGTGCGGCGCAGTCTGGAAACAGAATTTTCCTTTTTAGGAATAATCGTGGCGGGAGTGGCAGCTTTCTGTCTTTTGCTTACTGCCCTGATCACCAAGCATGTGCAAAATGCGGCGAACAGCATGGCAGAAGTAGTCGCTTCCATCCCGAAAGACAAAAACTTTCGCAGGCTGCATGAAGTACCCGGGAAAGAGTTTCTACCCCTTGCCTATGCCGTAAATGCCATGGCCGACAGCATTGAAAACTATATGGAAAAAACGCGGGATCAGCACGGACAGCTTGAAAGCATTCTGGAAAGTATGCATGAGGGCGTGTTGGTTTTGAACCCTGCCGGAAACATCCGGCGCTGGAACAAAGCTCTGGCCTCCTTGTTCCCAGGTATCGGCGCGGCGGAAGGAGGGCCGGTCATTGAGGCTATCCCGATTCCTGAATTGCAGTCCACTGTGGAGCGCCTTCTTGCGGTGGACGATGCGCCAGATAATGCACCATGCAATATGCTTGGTGATATGGGTGGCGGCTCGGCAAAAACAGTTCAATTTGAGCTGCCACCCGGACGTTTCCTCGTGGCGCATCTGACCAAACCTTTGCACAGCCTGGAGTCTATTGGCGTTGTCATCGTTATCTACGACGCCACAGAGATCATGAAGCTCGGGGTTATGCGCAAAGATTTTGTCTCAAATATATCCCACGAGTTGCGCACCCCCCTGACGGCCATACGCGGCTATGCCGAAATTCTGATGCTCGCAAACGATGTGCCTGAGGACAAACGGGAGTTTGCCGCTATCATTCACGCCCATTCCGCCGCGCTCTCAAGGCTCACGAGTGACCTGCTTGTTCTGACCACTATTGAAAACGACAAAGCGAGCATGGAAACAGTTTCTCTTGATGCAGGTTCCGCTTTTGAAGATGCGATGGTTCATTGTGGGCCAATGGCTAACGAGAAGGGAGTGCGTTTTGAAGCGCACTTAGGCAGAACGCCGGTTCTGGCCAATCCGTCTTTGCTGACCCAGGTTTTTCGCAACCTGCTGGAAAATGCCTGCCGCTATTCGCCGCAGAACGGGGTAATAGAAATATCTTCCCGCCTTGAGGGAAAGCACGTTCTTTTCTGTGTGAGTGATAACGGGCCGGGCATTCCGGCGGAGGCGCTGCCGAGAATTTTTGAGCGTTTTTATCAGATAAAAAAAGAACGTAACAGCGGCACTGCCGGAATCGGACTTGCCATCTGCAAACACATAATAGACCGCCACGGCGGACGCATTTGGGCGGAAAGCCCGTATGGGGAGGCTGCCACAGCCATGCTGTTTACTCTCCCCGCCGCCCCGTCAGGGAACAAAGAGGCATAAAAGACGTATGACAAATGACTGTAAACTGGTCGCTGAAAATGTGGACTTTTTTTATGGGCAGAACCAGGCTTTACACGGAATCAACCTGACAGTTCAGAAGAACCGCGTAACCTCGCTCATAGGCCCTTCGGGGTGCGGGAAAAGTACTTTTTTACGTTGCTGCAACCGAATGAATGATCTGATTCCGAGGGCGCGGGTGGAAGGTTCCATCCGCCTCGATGGAGAAGATATCTACAGCCCCCGCGCCGATGTGGTAGCGTTGCGCCGCCGGGTGGGCATGGTGTTTCAAAAGCCCAACCCTTTCCCAAAGACCGTTTTTGAAAACGTCGCCTATGGATTGCGGGTAAATGGCCTGAAAAAGAATTCGGAAATTCGCGATACCGTGGAAGAGTCTTTACGCCGTGCGGCTATTTTTGACGAAGTAAAAGACCGGCTTAATACTTCCGCCTTGGGGCTTTCCGGCGGGCAACAGCAGCGCTTGTGCATCGCGAGGGCGCTGGCTGTCGACCCTCACGTCCTTCTTATGGACGAACCTGCGAGCGCCCTTGACCCCATTGCAACCCAGAAAATCGAGGAAACAATTCTTGAACTGAAACACCGCCTGACCATCATCATCGTGACGCACAACATGCAACAGGCGGCTCGCATATCAGACCGAACGGCTTTTTTTTACATGGGAAAGCTCATTGAAGAAAACGACACGGACGCCATGTTCACGCGGCCCAAACTGAAACAGACGGAAGACTATATCACAGGCAGGTTCGGATGACCCCAAAAGAAACACAACTGGAGCAAAGCATCGCTCAACTGCGCACCCGCCTTCTTGTTATGTGCGCTTCCGTGGGCATAGCCGTTGACGAGGCCTGCGATGCCTTGACTCGTGGCAACATGGGAAAGGCCTGCGCGGTAGTCGATGGCGATGCCGCTATAAACGCTCTGGAAAACGACATTGACGAAATGGCCCTGTCCATACTGGTTCGCAATCAGCCGGTAGCGCAGGATTTACGCTTTGTTGTGGCTGCGTTGCGTATGGTGATTGACCTTGAACGCATTGGAGATGAGGCCGCAAGTATTGCCGAACGGGCGGTGGTTCTGCATGAAGCATTGCCGGAACCTGTTCTGGAGGCGGTATCGACACTCATGGAAACCGCAAAAAAATCCTATAAGCATGCTGTGGAGGCGTTCCGTACTCTGGATGGCGGCAAAGCGCTTACGCTTTGCCGGAATGATGACGAGAGCACACAAGAAGAAGTCAAAGCACTGCATCACATTATGGGATATTTTTGCCAGGAAAATCACAGCGGAGGCGAGGACAAGTCGTATACCGGCATGCACGGCATCCTGATTTGCCGGGCCTTGAACAGAATCTGCCGCCGATCCGCAAACATTGTCGAACATACCTATTTCATTGCCGAAGGCGTGAATATCAAGCATGTCCCGGTAATGACAGAATAAACGGATGAAGGTAACGCCTGTTGGTCTGTAGCACTTCACTATGCTATCGCGTAAGCCCTTGTCGCCGTTTCGATAATTCCTGCTCCCGTGACGGCGGGAACTGGATACAGCCATTTTCTACCGTCAGGCGTCCCCCTCTTCTTTCTCAAAGGTGTCCCAAAAGTGTCCCACTTTTGCTAAAAAATGGACAAAACTGCCCTGAAATACAAAAAGAAAGACTTACTTTTCCTTGTAAGTCTTTCTCTCTCAACGCTTTCAGTATTTACAAATTCTGGAGCGGGAAACGGGATTTGAACCCGCAACTTTCAGCTTGGGAAGCCAACATATATAATATCGCCACTTGTATACGGATTGTGCATCCTTGTATATTTGCTTTGATTCCCAAGGCTTTTATGCACGTTGTACCATCCATCGACATCACGCCTGAAAGTCACAAATTCGTCACTTTTTAAGGGGTCATGTCGCAAATATGTCACTAAAAAGTGGAGGTAAAAATGGCTGCAAAAACCAAGTCTGACAAGGACTCCAATGAAAAGAAACAGGGCGCAATGAAGGCCACAAGATACCCTGGCGTGTATCAGCGGCAGTCGGGTAGTAAAACGTATGAGGGTAAGCCCGATGTCGCTTACATCATAGACCATAAAGATCCCTACACGGGCAAACGCATCCGGAAAACGGTCGGCAGCCGAAGCCAGGGAATTACGCTTCAGTATGCAAACCAGGTCCGCAATGCCCTTTTGGAAAAATTGCGAAAAGAGGTTTACGAGGGGCTTGTTCCTAGCGGAAGCCCCCAAGATGTTCCTACTCTCGGTGAGGCATGGGAAAAATACAAAAATGGCTGGCTGGAAACAAAGCAAAAAGCCAGCGCATATACCGACATCTGCTACTATAAAAATCATTTGGCCGAAAGCGTTCTGCACAATCGACCACTGAACAAAATCACTGTTGCCGACCTCGAAAAATTGGAAGCCGAAAAACTCTCGGCAGGATTCGCGCCACAGACAGTCAAAACCATCCTTGGCATGATCCGCCGTATTATGAATAAGGCGTTGAAATGGAAAATGTGGAGAGGCCCAAGTCCTTTTGACGATTACGAGATGCCGGAAGTTGATAACGCCAGAACTCGGTATTTCAGCGAGGAGGATGTCGAAAAAGTTTTTACTGCGCTCAAAGCCAGAAACTACCGCGCCTGGGTCATGGCTGTTGTCGCGGTGCAGTGCGGCCTCAGATTTTCGGATATCGCAAAACTTGAAATTAGCGACATCAATTTTGAAGACGGCACTCTTTTCATAAGAAAACCCAAAAATCGTAAAAGTCGGCATGTGACCATGACACAAACGGTTAATGAAATCCTCCAGGAATGGCTGCAACAAATGCGTTCCACCCTTGTCTTCCCAAGTGCGGCCAATAAGCCTCTCTGGAATGTGGATGATGACTTTAGAGAGGTTGTTACCGAGCTTGGATTGAATGATAATGTCACCGAGAATAAAGACAGGCTTGTCTTCCATAGCCTGCGGCATACTTTTGCAAGCCACCTCGCCAAAAAAGGCTATACTGAAATTATGCTCGCAAAACTGCTCGGACATTGCAGCACAGAAATGACCAGACGGTACACGCATCTCATGCCCGAAACGCAGCAAAGCGCCGCAAGCGAAATAGAAGAACTTCTTAAAGTGGGGCATCAGGTGTCTCTGTAGTGAACCTGCGGCCAGCGGCCATCCAGGCATCAAGGTCTTTTTTCTTGTAAAATACGCGCCTGCCTTTCTTATGATAGGCAGGCCCTTTTGCGTTCGTGCGCCACTGACGAAGCGTTCCCGGTTTTTGGCCAATATATTCAGCCGCTTGCTTTTCATTCATCACATCTTTGATTTCCTTGACGGGAGACACGGCAGCAAGTTCTGCCCGGACAACATCACGTAAGAGGTGGCGCAGTTCTTGGGGAGTGGCAACAATAATTGAGCGGTCCTCTGTATTCATAACCCCCTCACTGTCTTTCCGTCATGCGCCTAGAGGCTCATCTTCCTCTGTCCTTACGCATGGTTCGTGATATTTGGCGACAAGTTCCAGCATGGTGTTGCAGCCATTAACAAGCAGCATTTTTTCTTTGTGCCTCCGCACACCGCTGTAACTCATACCAAGAGTTACCCCGATTTTCTTATCACTCACTCCTTTAAGAATGAGTTTGAAAACCTCTGCTCCGCGAGGCGTCAGCTTGAGCGGATTTTGGCTAGTTCCGGGTTCGTCAACAAGTAAATGTAGCATTTCTATACTGCTGTGCGCCCCTATTGACTTTCTTATATTTGCAAGGTGCAAATATACAATTTTACGATCAATACATAATTGTTCTGCTATTGCTTTTAGGATCGTTGCCCGCCAACATCAGTTCTACAATCTTTTGTTGCTGTTTTGTTAATTTGTACATTGTAATTTCTCCATGATTAATGGTTGAAAAATGGCTGAAATAGCCAATTCGATATCGTGTAGCATGGAGAAAATTGGCGGTGCAGTGGCGAAATTATATAATTCAGCCTATTTTTTCAAAAAAATAGGCTGCACGAAGACATCGAATGCCTTTGCGCAGCCTCTGATTGTCCCGCTCCGTCGCTGACTATACACGGTGAGGTAGCCCTAACCCATGTCGCAAGCTAAGGATAAAAGGATTATTCACATATTCACACCCTCAAGGGGAAACGCACAAAGATTTCTTGGAGCAGTAAGGCCGGGGTAGGTTCCCCATTCCACCCCCGCCCTGCTTATTATCTTAGTGAGATTACCAACCGCAGCAACCCATGCCATGACCGTAGCCCATGCCGCCACGGTGGCCGTAACCGCCGCCGCCCATGTGACCGCCGTAAGGCATGCCCTGCTTGGCCATTTCCTGGCGCATCTGCACCTGGGCTTCATTCAGTTTGGCGCTCAGACTGTTGACTTCTTGGGTGATGGATTTGATTTCAGAATCACTCGCGCCGGAAGCGATCTTGGCGTCAAGTTCGGCCTGTTTGGCGAACAGCTGCTGTCTGAGCGGAGCCACCGTGTTCCAGTGCTTTTGCATGGAAGCCTGGGCTTCCGGGGTCATGTTGGAATAGTAGCCATGCCCGCCGCCGTGCATGCCGGGCTGTGCGCTGGCCATGCCGGTTGCTCCAAATACGCCGACCGCACAAAGAGCCAGAGCCATAAGTAACATACGAGCCTTTTTCATATCAATTCTCCTGAATAGTTTGGTTATTGTGTTTTTGACTATAATTGGGCCTGGAGATAGCTTTTCAGCCGTTCAAACTCTTCAACGTCGATTTCTCCACGGGCCAGCCTGATTTTCAATATTTCCAGAGAGTCGTTCCTGTCGTTGAAGTGGTTCCGGGTCTCCTTGCGTCCGCTCACGGCCCGGATGACGGCATAGGCCAGCAATCCGAGTATGATCAGGAAAATGATGGTTCCGAAACCCCAAGGGTGACCCCCGAAGTTGGACATGCAACTCCACATGGTACGCTCCTAATTCCCCGTCTCGGTGTATGTGGTCGCATCCCCATACACCGGCCCGTTATACTGCGCCGGGTACGGCCCATATGACTGGCCGTTCCAGTACCCGCAATACCCGCCACGCTGACCGCCATGATACCCGCCTCGATGCGGGGAGCAAGCAACGGCCAGCAGAGCCACACCCAGTATGCCGATTACAAGTAACGCTCTCATAATTTTCTCCTTCTCTCATGCCTTGCGGCCTGTTCGCCATAGATATAGCCAGAAGCGTGCCAATTTTTTATTTTAAGACAATCATTTGAAATTAATAATTTTATTTTTCATCCAGTGTGTGAAATGCCCTAGCAGGCGAGTAGAACTTACTCGCCACCTCTGGACATCGCGAGTAGAAAGTATACGTTATGGGGACAGATCAATTACGAGGAACCTGTATGGCAATTTTTCAATCTCTCCCAAGCTTGCGCAGGAATTTCGCGGCCCGATATTCGCCCTGGATGCTTATCGGCATTGCCCTGATTTTGGCCCTGGCGATAACCGTGCTGGCCGTGCGCAACGCCCAGCGGGAAAAGGCCTATATGTCGCAGAATCTCATGGACCGGGCCGATGCGCTCATTTGGGCGGTGGAAGCCGGAACCCGCGCCAACATGGGCATGCGGCCCGGGGCGCAGAACGTACAAGCCATGGTGGAGGAAACCGCCAAACAGGCAGGCGTGATTTACATGGTGGTCATAGATGCGTCGGGAAATCGCATCGCCTCCAGCGCCAAAGAAGATATGGAAAAAACTTTTTATGAACCTCAGATACTTTCCAGCCTTTCGGCCAGCGAAAAAAGCCAATGGCGTGAAACAACTTTGCCGGATGGCAGGGAAGTTTTTGAAGTCTACCGGACGTTCGCTCCGCTTCCGGAATTTCAACAGCACATGAACCATAACCGCTCCCGGTGGGATAATTGCCGGGACAGCTCTTGGGGCAACAAGCACGGCGGACGCCAACCTGCCGCCACCCAGGCAAACGATACTCTTCTTATCTTCGTCGGCCTGGACATGGAGCCGTTTGAAGAAGCCCTGGACGAGGATTTTCGCAATACGGCCATTATCGGCATTATCGTGGGCCTGCTTGCCCTGGGCGGTTTCATGTCGCTGTTCTGGGCGCAACACTACAGACTTTCACGACGTTTGCTGCATGACACCAATGCCTTTGCTTCGGAAGTCGTGACCAGTATGCCGAGCGGTCTGGTCACCGCCGACGAGAACAACCGGATTACCATGGTCAACAGCGCCGCTTCTCGCCTGTTCGGCACGTCCGGGGAAAAATTGGAAGGCATGTCTCTTCACTCTCTGGCCGGTATCCCTTGGGAATCCATCACCGCCCTTGTTGAAAAAGGGCTTCCGGTACATGAGCAGGAGCATATCTTTACGGCTGCGGAGGGAGAACGCATCCCGGTCAGCGTTTCCGCTTCCAGGATAATTAACGAGGAAAATATGCACCTCGGCTACCTCTATCTGGTTGAAGACATCAGGGAGCGCAAACGAGTGCAGGAGCAGTTGCGCCGCAGCGAACGGCTGTCCGCTTTGGGGAATATGGCCGCGAGAGTGGCGCATGAAATCCGTAACCCGTTAAGCTCCATCAAGGGCTTTGCCCGCTTTTTCGCAGAAAAGGTACCCGAGGGAGGCGGTAGGGAAATCGCTTACACCATGATGGAGGAAGTGGACCGCCTGAACCGGGTCGTGACCGAACTGCTTGACTTTGCGCGGCCTTCGCCGCTGACGCTAAAACCGGGCGATATCCGGGAAGTCATTGACCGGGCCATGCGCCTGACTGTGGACGACGCCGGGAAAAAGGGGGTTGAGACGACATTCACGGCTCCCTCTGAGCTGCCTGCAATCAGCATGGATTTCGAGCGTCTCACACAAGTTTTCCTCAACCTCTTCATTAACGCCATCCAGGCCATGGACCAGGGCGGCAAGCTGGCCGTGGCCGCAGCCGTCCACGGCTCGCGCATTGCCGTCACGGTAAGCGATACCGGTGCGGGTATGGCCCCGGATGTTCTGGAGAGCATTTTTACCCCGTACTATACGACCAAACCCGCCGGAACCGGGCTCGGCTTGGCCATTGTTCTTAAAATTCTGGAGGAGCATGGCTGTGAAATCAAGGTCGAGAGCGCTCCCGGCCAAGGAACCACATTCACGCTGCTGTTTCCCGAAACCCACGCAGCACAAGGATAACCCATGACCAGCCTTACACACTCCCATATCCTGATTGTCGATGACGACGCCAACCACCGTACCATGCTGCACGCCCTGCTTACCGAATGGGGGGCCAAGGCGGACGAAGCCGCCAGCGGTACGGAGGCCGTGGAACTGACCAGGGAACGACCCTATGACCTTGTTCTTATGGACGTGCAAATGGCCGAGATGACCGGCATTGAAGCGTTGCGGGAAATCAAGGCCTATAACCCGGCCATCCCCATTCTGATCATGACCGCCTATTCCAACGTGGAAAACGCGGTGGAAGCCATCAAGGCCGGGGCTTATGATTACCTGCCCAAACCTCTGGAGTTTGACGAATTTCGCCTGACCATGGACCGCGCCTTGGACCATGCGGGCTTGCGCCGGGAAAACCAGATGCTCCGGGAGCAACTCGGCAAGTCTTTTGACACCGTGGGCATCATCGGGGCGAGTCTGCCCATGCGCAAAGTGCTGGAAACCCTGGCCATGGTAGCGCCCTCGGAGGCCACCGTGCTGATTTACGGCGAGTCGGGCACCGGCAAGGAACTGTTCGCCAAGGCCATCCACGCCAACGGTCAGCACAAGAAAGGTCCGTTCGTGGCCGTGAACTGCGCGGCTCTCTCGGAAAATCTGCTGGAATCCGAGCTTTTCGGGCATGAGAAAGGCGCGTTCACGGGCGCGGACAGGCGGCGCGAGGGATTGTTCGCCCAGGCCAACAAGGGCACCATCTTCCTGGATGAAATCGGGGAAATCTCCCCGGCCATGCAAGTCAAGTTGCTCCGCGTCATCCAGGAACGGGAATTCCAGCGCGTGGGCGGCGACCAGAAAATCCGGGTGGACGTGCGCATCGTTGCCGCAACCAACAGGGATTTGCAGGAAGAAGTCAAGGCGGGCCGGTTCCGTCAGGATTTGTTCTTCCGGCTCAATGTGGTCACCTTGACCATTCCGCCCCTGCGGGACCGGATGGAAGATGTGCCTTTACTGGCCTCGTTCTTTCTGGAACGCTTCGCGGCTCGAAACAACAAGACAGTCAAAGGTTTCACGCCCGGAGCCATGGACCGGATGATGAAATATGACTGGCCCGGCAACGTCCGTGAACTGGAAAATGCAGTGGAGCGCTCGGTTGTTCTGCTGGTGGGTGAGTATGTAACAGAGCGGGAGTTGCCGCCATCCGTTGCGGGAGATTCCACGGGCGCGGCAGCAAGCGGGCAGCGGGGTTTATCCGGGCTTTCTCTTGAAGATGCTGAAAAAATCGTTATCGAGGAAACCATGAAAGACTGCGGCGGCAACAAGACTGAAGCGGCCAAGCGGCTCGGTGTCACCCGTAAAACCCTGCTGGCGAAAATGACCCGCTATGGGATGATTGACGGCGGTGATACAGAGTAATTTTTCTTCGGGTAGAAATTACTCGTTTTGGGTGGGAAAAGCGAGTACAAGCTACTCGTTGAGGAACCGGTTGTTTTGCTTTTATTCTTTAATATCAATATATTAATCTTTGGCACACCAGTTGCTTTTATATCAGCGAACGGACAAGAGCAGGATGGCCTGCTCCCTCAACCGAGCAATACGCTCAATAAGATATAAGAGCCTTCAAGGCCAAGGAGAATTACCATGACACTCGCATCCCGCACCGCCACTTTTGCCGCCGCCCTGGTTTTGGGCCTCGCCCTGACTTTCGGCATCGCATCCACTTCCCAGGCGCAGCCGCTTCCCCAGGACACCGTGACCAACGGCTATTACGGCTGCTGCGGCGGGCATGGCCCGCATGGCGGACCTTACGGTCCTTACGGTGGCCCCCACAGGTAGGAGCGATTTCATAGAAATCAGCCCTGAAAACCCTTCAATCTGGCCGGACCCTGACGATGGGTCCGGCCTTTGTTTTCGTTAGTAAAAAAAGTCGGCGAACTCCTGCGAGGGCATGTTGAGCCCATTGCCATGACATGCAGGTACAATATATAAAATTCAGCAACTAAAAAGTATACGGAGTTTTGCGTGTGGATGAAACAAACCCCCTAAGCCGGACTGCACACACCGGCAGCATATCAAAGTCCCTGCTTCCCCCTGGTCTGGTGCTCAATAATAAATGGGAAATACTCGGCCATATAGCTTCAGGTGGCAAGGGGGACATTTACCGCGCCCACCAGATTAGCCTGGAAAGGGTTGTCGCCCTCAAGGTCATTTCACCTGACTTCGTGGACTCTTTCAAAGACAATCCGGAAGAGCTTGAGTCGGAAAAAGAACGGTTTCGACGCGAAGTGCGGATCATGGCCGGAATCCGCCATCCCAATGTATTGCAGGTTTTTGATTACGACGTCACGCAAGTAGGTGGCTCGGCCATTGAATATCTGGTCATGGAATACATACCCGGTTCGACCCTGCGCGACACAATGCCGCGACAGGGCTTCGGAGCCGATTTGACCGGAGCTGCCACCTGGCTCAAGGATTACTTTCTCCCGGTGCTGGACGGCGTGGCTGCCATCCACGACGCCAGAATCATCCACAGAGACATAAAACCGGAAAACATACTGCTCGACGGAGCCGTATCCAAAATAGCCGACTTCGGGCTTGCCAGGGTATTGCAGCAGCCGGGCCTGACTCATACCTTTCACGTTCTCGGCACGATATTTTACATGCCCAAGGAGCAATTTGAAGACGGCGCGGCGGTTGACGCCAGAGCCGATATCTACGCCTTGGGCAAAGTTCTTTATGAGGCCATGACAGGGAAAATTACCAACGCCAGCCGGGTGGTTTTCAAAGAGGTCGGCCTGCCGCAGGAACTCGTGGCTTCTGCCGGTGATTTTTTTTGCAGGTTGGATACGATCATTCGCGAGGCCACGCGGGAGGAGCCGGATGGCAGAACCGTTTCGGCGGCGCTCATGATTGAAGACTTGCGTGCCGTTATTGCTCCACATACCACGGTTGATACATCGCAACCCCCGGCACGCGAGCGGAAGCTGCGGTGGCTGTCGATTGCCGTGATTGTCCTGTTGCTTGCCTTGATAGCGTTCGCTGCATACCACTTCCGTGAGGAAGCGCAGATGCGCCAGGAAATGAGTGGACGGGAGACTCGCGAAACTTTGCCATCCGCCGGGTCGTCACTTGCGGAACAATCCGGTCAAAACCTCAGTGCCGAAGACGGCGCAACTTTACGGCTGATGCCGGGCGGCAAGAAAAAATGGCTTCCCGAACATGGCGGTACAGAGGAAACCACTCTTGTAGAGCCTTTTTACGCAGAAGAAAATCTGGTGAACAACCAGCGTTTCGTCACATTTCTCAACGCTATACGAGAGAAGGTGACAGTCAGGGACAGCACTGTAATTCTCCAGGGAACGGTCATCTTCATGCTTGGAGAAATCCGGGAAGGCTACGAACCCATCAAGTTCCGGGAAGGAAAATTTATCCTGCAAGAACAGAGTACTGCCAACGAGCCGGTTGTGCGGGTTTCCGCCGATGGTGCCTTGGCCTACGCCCGCCATTATGGCAGGGAGCTGCCCAACACGGCCCAATGGCTGACGGCCAGGGAGCAGGGCTTGGTCGCATCCTTGCCTCTCCCCGAAATAAAGGAATGGGGCATGGATCGATTGGGAGCCAGGGAACAGTTTTATGTCTTCGAGAACTTCACGGATGAATCGGTCCTGTTCTGCCCATTGGCGCGGCAAAAGTGGGAAGCCTTTGCCGATGTCAGCTTCCGTACCGTGCTGCCCGCGAATAAAGGGGCTGAACAATGAGTCTGCAGTTTAAAGCCCAGACGCACACTGGCAATAAAAGGCAAAGTAATGAGGACCGGTATTTCGTCCGCGAACAGGCTGACGGTTCTCTTCTGATGGCGGTAGCTGACGGCGTCGGCGGCATGCCCGGAGGCGAAAAAGCCGCCGAACTGGCTATGGAGGCAATCGCCGCAGCCGGATTAGAGGAACGCCTCAGCCCGGAGAGATTGTACCAACTGGCGACGAGCGCTCATGATTCGATAGTGCGTTACGCAGCCGCGCATCCCCGGTTGGAGGGAATGGGAACAACCCTGACGGCGGCTGTTGTGCGTGAAAACGCAGTTTTTTGGGTGCATGTGGGAGACAGCCGACTGTACATCCAACACTCCGCAACACTGCGGCAGCTCACCACAGATCACCGTTTCCTGTCCAGCATGATTGAAGACGGCGACATCACGGCGGAAGAAGCCCTGAACCACCCCTTGCGGAATATGCTGGATCAGTGCCTTGGATGCCCATCTATTGAGCCGGAACAGGGCAACGTCGTTCTGGAACCAGGAGACAGGCTTCTTTTATGCACTGACGGGCTGTATGGGGAAGTGCCGCATGAACGTGTGAAAAACATTCTGTTGGCTGACATGACGGCCAAACAGAAAGCGACGCAACTTCTTGAGGCGTCCTTGAATGCAGGTGGAAAAGACAATATTACGCTAGTTGTTGTAGACTCTCCTGCGCATAATCCCTGAACAACGCTTTCGCAAAAGCTGTCACACTCCTGGGGCCAAAACAGCTTCCTCTTTGACTGGAAAAGACCTGTGCGCCATGTTCTCATGGCAGGACACGCACCCCTTGGCTTCTATCTTTGCTTTCTTCTTGGAGCGTTTGCTTTTGACGCTGATAAAACGGTTCGGTTTTTCCTGAGCCTGGTGGCCGTTCAGGCCACCAGGCTCATTAAGACTCACATACAATGAGGTGACAAGGACCATCTGTAGAGATAAAAAGGCTGCATAATTTAAAAAAATATTAGGCTAAGAGTCCAGCCACCAAGCAATATACAACTCAATGACAAGAATAATAATCTTCGCCATTTGGTATTGCTCTCAGCAAAACTTTTTGCCGCCAAAACGCAATAAAAGATTCCGAAGCCGAAACACAATACGCTAATCAAAATGCCGACCGGCATTCTCAGGATCAGGGCCGGGGGGTGTGTCTCTCCGGAGCCGATACAATATCCGGCCCATAACAACATGCTTCCGTAAATCAAAACCAAAATGAGCGCGAGTGCTCCCCACATCAGCCAGGAATGAACTTGAATTTTCAGGGATAATCTTTTCGCCTGTTCCACCACACTTTCCGCAAGACGGCTTTGCGCCAAAGACACTTCTTTTTCCGCAGCCTGGGAAAGGCCATTGAATATTTCCGTAGCCGCTGAAGAGATTTTTTCCGGCAATTCCGTATAATAGGTACGCTGGTATTCCATTGCAACAATAACGTCCCACAGGGCGTCATTGTCGGCTATTTGCAGGGTGTCTTTTATCCGGCGCAGCCGGTCCTTTTCTTCGGCGGTAAGCTCCCGCCCCAGGAGAGTTTCAAAATGCGCAATTTTCTGCGTGTCCATACTCATTTTTCCTTGAGTACGGACTGAAACATTTCCGCGCACTTCTGTCGCCATCTACGCAATTCCGCACGGTCGCCCAAGGGCAAGTCAGCCAGCGCGTTTTTAATCGGCGTCCTGCCGGAATATAGCTTATCCGCAACGCGGTCGGCCACGTCGGGAAAGTCCAGGGTCTTTCCCTTTTTCTCGATTATGCTTCGCGCTTTTGATTCGTTATACAGCTCAAATTTTTCTGGCGCTCCGAAATATATATTTCGGCAACCATGAACTAGCGCATCGGGAAAGGAGTTCAAAAAACCGCGTAGGAGTTCCACGGAATCCCGCTGACGGTTGGCTACCCAAAAAGTGACCAGTTCCCGGTTCAATTCGGCCAGAGTTTCGCGGAGCATTGCCCCGTATTTTTCTATGCCGGTGTTGCTCCGCGCCGCTGAGTTTATGACCAGAATATGCTCCGGAAATTCATCGGCTACGTTCACCAACTCTATCCAGCCGTCCGAAACGTCCAGGTCAGCTATCTTGCAGGATAGGTTTTCATTTTCATACGGGTGGTGGGCTTTGTAGACATCAGGGTTGGACGTGTCCGTGTCCAGCAGCAGAACTTTCTTTTCTTGCTCGGTCAGGTAATCAATCAACGCGAAAGAGAGCTTGCTTTTACCCACTCCTCCCTTGCTGCCTCCCACATAATAAATCGGTGCGTTCATGCTACAAATCCTCCAATGGTGTGTCAGGGGTTATGCCAAATTGCCCGCTGGCGGGCCGGGGTGCCGCTTTTTTTTCCGGAGCGGATTTGGGAGCTTGCTTCGGCACTGGCTTAGGGGTGTAGTTGTCAATTCCCGGCTTCAAAAACTTCTCCACCAGGTAGGCGGGAATGATAATGCCCGCATTTTTAAGAATCGCGGTGAGTTCTTTCGGCGTGTAACCTTTCCCAAGAGCCTTGCGAAAATCTTTCTCCAGCAGACCCGCCGCTTCCTCTCGCGTTTTTCTGTCGTCCTTTTCCGGCAAGCCCTGGAGCAGCTTCTGCGCTCTTTCAATTTGCTCCGGGCGAATTTTCGCGTTTTTCGCCATGCGTCATCCTCCGCATACAGAGATTTTGCGCCCACC
>JAJDIC010000035.1 GCA_030266525.1 Desulfovibrio sp. OttesenSCG-928-G15
CGGCGGGAATAGCTTCGCCCGCAAGGGAGTTAAGCACAGCATCCACGCCGGAGCCGTTTGTCTGGTCCATTATCTGTTTGGCAAAGGCTAAAGAGCGTGAAGAATAGATGTGTTTCACCCCGAGCTGGCGCAAAACATTCTACTTTTCCGGCGCACCGGCTGTTGCGAATACTTCCAGGCCAAGGTGGGCGGCAATTTGCACGGCGGCCAGGCCCACGCCCCCGGCGGCACCATGAATCAGGAGTTTTTCACCACGCTGCATGCGGGCCAGGTGCTTGATGCTGTACCAGGCGGTAATGAAGGCAACGGGAATGCCTGCGGCTTCCGCAAAGCTGATGTTGTCCGGCTTGCGGGTGATGGCACCGGCGCTGGTTATCACATGCGTGCTGAAACCGGCGGGCGAAAAGCACAGAACCGGATCGCCAATGGCCCAGCCTTTTACTCCTTGCCCGACCGCGGCAATGGTTCCGGAGCATTCAATGCCCATGGTCGGACCGGAAAAACCGTTTTCCAGGGCTTCATCAAGCAGCATGCCCATGCTCCAGAGCACGTCGCGGTAGTTCAGCCCGGTATATTTGACTTCTATGCACACTTCGCCCTTGCCCGGCTGGGGAATGGGTGAAGATTTCCAGTACAGGTTCTGCAAGCGCCCCGGCATGTCGAAGGTAAGCGTTGCTCCTTGGGGCGTAGCGAAGCTCTGGGCAGGAACGCGTGACGGCAGACGAAGCAGCCTTGGGGCAAAGCGGACTCCACCGCAAAGCACCACTTCCGGCTCGGTCTCCGGGGAAATAAGCTCTTGCACAACATCGGGCAGCATGGCTCGGGCAGCGTCTACCGGGCCGTGCACATCGATAAAACGCGTTTCCAGGCCGCGTTGCTCGTTCATCAGCACGCGGGTGAAGCCGGAAATGGCCCCTTGCGAGGGAACGGGCCTTGCTGCGGGTACGCCGTCTGCCAAGGCTCCGCCCGCAATAACGGTGATGCGGAGGACAATTTTTCTCGCGTCCCAGGCCTTGACCAGTTCCATCAAGCCAGCGGTGCCTGTGAACTGGATATCGGCAAATTCCTTTTCCCCCAGATTGTCGCGGGTATCATAGGCGGCAAGGTACACAATATGCACGGGCGGCTGGTTTTTGCCCTGCGGCAAGCCCTTGAATAAGCGCTCCCACGATTTGGGCGAGGCAAGGTCAAATTTTTCGCCCTGTATTTTTACCCCGTGCCGTATGTGTTGCACATTGGGAGAGTGTTCTTCAAGCAGTCCGGCCAGGGTGTCGGCCAAATCGGCGCTCTGTCTGCTCTGGCTGGAAGAAACCAGAAGGATTTTTTCGCCGTGAAGGGCCTCATCAGGCGCAGGCAATTCTGCCGGACTTTGTACGACAGCGCTACCGGCTGCCTGCTCGGTCTTTTGCGCCAGAAGGACAAAGGCAGGAAGATGGTCGCCTTCCGCATCCCGGGGCAGGGCGATGCTGCGCAGGCCGGATTTGTCAATCAGCCTTGCCCAGTGCGCCCGATCAGTCAAAAGAGAAACCGGCTTGTCTACATGCGGGGAGGCCGCCCACCAGGACGGGCGCGCCCCGAAAACATAGCTGGCGAAGGCCGTAGGCGAGTGCTCCACCAGACAGAGAATACCGCCCGGCGCAAGCATGGCCCGACAGTTGGCAAACACGGTCTCATGGTCAAGGTGCTCGTGCGCCGACCAGCCAAGGATGATCAGGTGGTAACGGTTCGCATGCTCATCAGCCGGATTTTCCACGTCAAGGGCGCAAAAAGACAGGCCCGGCACATTACCGAAAGACAGGGCGCGGGCTTCGGCGGTGGCGGCGTCTTTTTCAGCCACAACATAACTGCACGGGCGCTTGTCCAGCAGAGGCAGAATATCCGTAACCAATCCGGTGGAATTTTTGGATATCTGCATGATGTTGATCAACTGACCCGATTTTCCGGCGCGCAAAACGGAAGCGACGCAGGATTTGGCGGCAGCGGAAAAGGGCTGCAGGGCCAGCGAATGTAAAAAGTAATTGTCTATGAGCCGTTGCGCAAGCAGCTCATGCTCCTTGTCCGCATATTTGCCGCCCAGAATTTCTTCATGTCGCTTGAATACATGCCCGAGAAGCGTTGCTTCGGGTAAAAAACCGGGAGCGGTGCTGAGCACGGTACGCCACAGCGCTTCGGCAGAAGGGCGCGAGCCCCTGGGGAAAACGCGCCAGCCTTCGCCTTCTCTGGCGGCAAGCCCGGAAGCCTGCAAGCGCTCCAACATATGATTGAACCAGGCCTCCTGCCCGGAAGACAGGGCGCCGGAATCCAGAAGATCGGTGCAGTTGCAGTTAAGTTCCTTCTCCGGCCCGCCACACAGGGAGAGAATGGTTTCATGCATGGCGCTCAAGGCGGCAAGCTGGAGCAGCATGTAGGCATGGGTACCCTGCCCGGTAGCATCACCCGCACGGCCGGTAGCCAGGGCGGGAGAAAGGGCCGACTCGATATCCCTGGTCAGGGAAGCGGTGGCAAGGCCGGTGAGCGGTCGGATGGAATCAGGCCTGGGCGAGGGGGTCATCTCCACGACATACGGCTCTGACGGCACGTTTTCCTGCTCAAGCCACACGGCCCTGCGGAAGCGGCACTTGTTCAGGCACAGCAGTTCCTTGCCGGTCTGATCAAGCAGCCTGAAAGAAGCGACAACAGAGCGCGGGCTGGTGCGCTCAAGCCTGCCGTGCACATAGGCGGGGCAGCCTTTGGCATGCAGGATAACCCTGTCAAAAAAGACGGGCAGATAGGCGTTGTTCACCCCGGCACTTTTTGTACCAAGCAGGATAAACAGGGTTTGCAGCGCTCCGTCTGTGAGCGTGGGGGGAATAAACATGCCTTCGGCGCTTTCGGCAACCGGTGTGGACAGGCGGGCCAGCACTTCCTGGCCCTTGTTGTCCGAGCGCACCCAGGCTTTGCTAACGCTCTGAAAGGCCGGACCGTAGTGCAAAAGGAAGCGGGAGGCGGTTTTGTACAAAACCTCCTTGTCCACCAGTACGCCAAAAGACTCAGGTGAAGCAATGGTCACCCCCGGTCCGGCCGGGGTGTCAGACTGCAAAACAACTCTTGCGCGGGCGTAAGCGCTCCATGGCTCTGCGCTCATGTAGGTCTTGCTTTCCACCACCAGGCCGCCGTCTTCCTTGTCCACGCTGATGCGAATGCTTTTGGGCGCATCATCGGAAAGGGGAAGCGCCCGGAACAGGTTTACCCGTTCAAGCTCAAGTCTGCCTTCCATGGGAAGGGCGGCTGCGGCGGCGAGCATGCTTTCAAGAAACGCGGCGGCTGGGTAAATGGGACCGTTTCCGGCGACATGGTCGCCAATCCAGGGGTAGGCGGCGGGCAAAATGGTATTTTCAAACACGCCGGGGTTACCGGGCAGGGGCCAGCCCAAAAGCGGGTGTATGCGTCCGGCTTTGAGAAAACCCCGGTTTTCCGGAGTATCGTCAGACCACAAGAACTCCCTGTCCCAAGGATAGATAGGCAGGGCGGCAGCACCGGGAGCAGAGGGGAAATGCACACGCATATTCAGGGCCCAGCCCTGACGCCAGGCATTCTTCCAGGCGGCTTCCAGCTCAAGAACTTCGTTTTTGGCTTTAAGCAGAACAGGGTATACCCATACGCTGCTTTTTTCGTTGGACAGAAGTTTTCGGAAATAGGAGCGCAGTACAGGACTGGGGCCTATTTCGAGAAAGCGTCTGAAACCCTTGGCATAAGCGTCTTTGACCGCTGCGGAAAAGAGCACCGGCTTGCGCAGGTTGTTCCACCAGTAAGTGGCGTCAAGCCGGACTGTGGTGGCTTTGCCGTGCACCGTGGAATAAAAGGGAATGGTCGGTTTTTGGGGTTTGATGCCCGCAAGGGCTGTGAGCAGTTCGTCCTTGATGTCATCCATGGCCGAGGTGTGGAACGGGTAGGCAATGGCGAGCATTTTGGTGGAAAGGCGCTTTGCCTTGCACTGCTCGATAAAGCTTTTCAGGGCGGCGTTAGGACCTGCAACAGTGATGGAATTGTCGGTATTGATGGCTGTTATTTCAACAGCGCCGCCAAAGGGGGCAAGCAATGCCTCGGCTTTTTCCGGCGACACTTCCACTACAGCCATGGTACCTTTGTTCTTCAGCTTGCCTTGCAGCCGGCTGCGGTGATGTATGACCAGAACCGCGTCTTTGAGTGAAAGCGCGCCAGAAGCCCAGGCAGCGGCCACTTCGCCCACGCTGTGCCCGGTAACTCCCTGCGGGCGTAACCCGTTGGCCTTGAGCGTTTCTACTACCGCCACCTGAACGGCAAACAGCAGCGGCTGGTTGATTTCCGTAAGTTCATATATTTCGGGGCGCCGGTCCGTGTTGGTCAGCATGTCTTCACAGGACCAGCCCTGCAAAGGCGCCAGCAGGGTGTCAATATCGCGGATGGCTCGAGCGAAATGGATATTTTCGGCTATGAGCGCCGCGCCCATGCCGACCCATTGGCTTCCGTTGCCGGAAAAGGCGAAAAAGCCCGCGTCAGCGTATTTGGCACTGCTTTGTGGTATCTGGGGGGCGTGGGAGCTTTCGTTCCGGGCGAGTTTTTTCAACCCGGCGGTGATTTCCGCAAGGTTTTTCCCGGTCACTACCGCGCGGTAGGGCATGGCCTCACGTTGCAGAATGGTCGCAGCCGCAAGGTCATAATAGGCGGTTGCGGAAATGCCGTCAGTTTTTTCCAGATACTGTTCAGCCATGAGGCGAAGGCTCGCATCGCTGCGGGCACTGAGAAACAGCGGGGGAACGTGTTTTCCCCGCGAAGTATTTGCCTTCGGCTTTTCTGTCTTGGGCGGCTTTTGCAGGACAACGTGCGCATTGGTCCCGCCAAAACCGAAAGAGTTGACGCCGACAAGTTCATCCCCACCGGCTTTGGGCAGGGGAGAGAGTTTTGTTGGCACAGTCAGGTTGAGCCCTGCAAAGTCTATGGCGGGGTTCGGGTTGGCAAGGTGCAGGTTGGGGGGGGATCTTGCCGTTTTTGAGCACCAGCAGGGCCTTGAGCAAGCCGGCCATTCCCGACGCGGATTCCAGGTGCCCGATATTGCTTTTGGCTGAACCGACAGGCAGGGGTCTTTTCCCCGTGAGCGCCTTGCCAAGAACAGTGCCAATGGCCGAGGCCTCAATCGGGTCGCCCGCTGCCGTGCCTGTTCCGTGGGCCTCCACGTAGACAAGCTTGTCCTTGTCCAGCTTGCAACCGTTGTAAATATCGGCAAGCAGGGCGGCCTGGGCTTTTTCATTGGGCAGGGAAATGCCGGTTGTGCGTCCGTCGGAGTTGACGCCGGAGCCGACAATCACCGCCAGTATGGTGTTTTTGTCTCGCCTGGCGGCGGACAGGGGCTTCAGAATAACAGTGCCTACGCCTTCGGCGCGCACGTACCCGTCGCCCGATGCGTCGAAAACCTTGCACCGCCCTGTGGGAGAGAGCATACGGGCCTTGGAAAAGCCTATAAAGGGAAAGGGCGCTGTCAGTACGTTTACCCCGCCGGCGATGGCCAGGGCGCTTTCGCCGTTTTGCAGGGCAAGGCATGCCTGATGAATGGCTGTCAGGGATGAGGAACAGGCAGTATCCACAGTGAAGCTCGGGCCGTGCAGATCCAGAAAATACGAAACCCGGTTGGCAATGATGCTCAACGTGCTGCCGGTCATGGAGTAAGGGCTCATGGTGCAGGGGTCATCCGGCCCTTGCAGGGTGTGGTCCACGTTGGAGGCTCCGATAAAAACCCCGGTGTCGGAGCCACGAAGCGCGGCGGGCATAATACCGGCCTGTTCCAGAGCTTCCCAGGCAGATTCCAGAACCAGACGTTGCTGGGGGTCCATGTACTGGGCCTCTTTTCTGGAAATGCCGAAAAATTGCGCGTCAAAATCCTTTATATTGTCAAGAACGCCCGCTGCCGCAGTGTAACTATGTCCATCAAGCTTGCGGCTGGGGTTGATATAACGCTCCAGCGAAAAGCGCCCCTCGGGCAATTCGGTCACGGCGTCCACACCGGATGACAGGAGGTTCCAGTATTCTTCCAGGCCATGGGCTTCGCCGGGAAAGCGGCAGGAAGCACCAATGATGGCAATGCCCTCATAGCTGACAGGAGCTCTTTTTGCTTTCATTCTTTCACTTATAAGCGACTCAAGACAGCCTCCTCATGGAAAGAAAGGGGGCTGTCTTGTTCGTTGGTTTTTTGATGTAAAAGTTATATGGATACAGCTACTTTTGTTGCAATGGCAACTTGATACAGCAGTTGTATGATGTCCTTGAAAATGGCGAACCCTTTTGAGTCGTACCGGGGCATGACCAGAAGCATGTCTCCTGGCATGATTTGTGTTTTCCCGTAGACCTTGATTTCACCGTTGGGGTGCACGACAAGCACATTGCCATCGTCGGCCCGCTCCGTAAAGCCGCCCGCGCTCGCGATATAGTCCTTGAGTTTTTGGCCTTCCTTGAACACAACGGCCTTGGGAATCATGACTTCCCCGCTGACTTGCACAATGTCGGAAACCTGCGGAATTACTACCTCATCCCCGTCTTCCAAAGCGATATCGGCAGTTACCCCATTTGTAGTGACAACTACTACACCATCAGGCTCTACACTGGCAACCCTTTTGGCGAAGTTCTTCACGAGCTCCGCTTCCTGTACGCGAATTCTCGCACCTTCTTCTGTTGCCGAAGTGTTTGTAAGTACTGAGTTTTCCAGTCGGCGCAGGGCGTCGAGAATAGCTTTTTTCTGGTGCTCGACCACGCTCCGGCGTTTCAGGTAAATCCCGGAGAGGTTGCTCAGCTTCGTGTCTATGGGCACATGGGCCAGCAACGTGCTTAAAGTGGTGTTGCGTTTCACCGGGAACCGGGTGGAGCCGAGAGTGGAGCCGCTCACGGTTACCATGATGCTTTCACCGGGCTTGTCAGCCAGAAATTCCACGCTGTCTTCCGCAAGCAGGTTGAATTTTTTGAATTCGCCAAGGGGCATGTACACATGGAAAGGGGAGGAGTTGCGGGTGCCGGTAACGCTTACGTGGGAAACAGCCGGAAGGGGGGAGGCATACTTGATAAGCTCTGCCCCGGAAAAGCTTTTTCCCTTCACCTCAAAACGCGCCTTCTGCGGAATAAGCCCGCCCGCGGAGATGCTGCCGCCCTTGTTGCCGACGACAATGACATCGCCGTCTCGCAGTGACACGCCGGAAAGGGCACCGTGTAACAAAAAGGCGTACAGGTCCATCTGGGCAATGGTTTTGTTGTGGCGCTGCACAGTGATGTTTCTGTATGTGCCCCGGTCGGGCAAGATGCCGCCCGCCCGATCAAGGTAATAGAGAATAGAGTCGCTCATGCCGCCCGCATAGCGGCCCGGCCTGCTGACAAAGCCGGTCACATATACGGCCACAGGCTGGGCCGTGAGCAGGTTGACGTATATTTTCGTATCCGGGGTAAAGGCCATGGACAGGGCGCTGCGCACCGTGCCCTGCAAGGAGCCGTGTTTACGCCCGGCTACTTTTACCGGACCGACTTCCGGCAGGAATATGTTGCCCTGCTGGTCAACCATAAGGGTATCGGTATAGGAGTGGGCGCCCCAAATTTCCACGTTTATCCTGTCGCCCGGCATGATGGTATAGTCCGAGTTCATACCTTCAAAGTAGGTGCCCGCGAAATAGCCCTGAAAAAGGTTGGCGCCAAAGGGCGGAAAATCCCCCAGGTCCAGCGGGTATGCCTGTTGCGCCCAGGCTGGGCTGCCCGAGAAGGAGCGCGGAGCATTGAGCGTGCGTGACGGGGCATACAGAGCGTCGGGGCTGGAGCTGTATTCGCGCCCGTTAAGATAGGGGTCTTGCATGCCGGACGGCATACGCCCAGTGCCCTGCCCGGACGGCGTGCCGGCAGACGACGGGCTGCTGGCCGATACGCCGGAATTGCCGTTGGGCCGTTTCAGGGTCGTTGAATAGTCTTGCTCTTGCTCTTCCTTTTCTGCGCTGAAACAGGGCACGGAGCAGAGAAGCAACATGATTGTGACGAGTGGGAGAAGGCGGGTGTAATGCATTTAAACCCCCATATGATCCTTGACGGCTGCAATACAAAGAGATATCAGGCCAAGCCCGGTGAGCAGGGCGAAAAAACAGAACAGGGTGAACAGAAAGGGTTTCGGGTACGAAGATTCCTCTGGCAGGGTCGGCGGCTGGTAGGGCACAATGTACCTGGACTGGGAAATCGCCTTGAGCCTGGCCATTTCAAGGGCTGCCATGGATTTTACCAGACGCTCCTTGGCGAATTCCTCTTCCGTTACCAACTGGCTGTACCCGCCGACAAGCGAACTTAAGGCAGAGCCGCCAGTGCGTAAGCCCGCGAGGCGGGAGCGCTCTGTGTTGAGTTGCTTGCGAAGGGCCTGTAACCTGCCTTCCAGAATTTTGATCTTGCCGCTTCCCGGACTCATGATTTTCAGCGTGGCTGACAGTTCGGCTTCCAGGTTTGCCGCCTGTGCCTCCAGCTTGGTGATAACCTGCTCTATGCCGCTGGCCGTGGCTGTCGGGTTAAGTACGGACTTGTCGTCCCGAAATTTCTGCAGAGCGAGTTGGGCGTCCAGCAGGCGGTTTTCCGCGTCGGAAACTTCCTTGGACATAAGGCGTATGGCATCCTGGTGGGCGCGGTCGTTCATCTGGTTGACCAGATCTTCGCTGGCGGCAAGAATCGTGTCATTGATGGCTTTGGCCATTTCCGGAGTATAGGCCTTGACCTCAACGGAAATTATGCCCTTGTCAATGTCAAAGGTGGCCTGGGTAATCCACTGCCAGTATCTCCACATTTCTTCCCTTGTGGGGTTGCTTTTAAGACGGGAAAAAACGTCGCGAGACTTGTCCGAATAGTGTTTTTTTACATCAACCGATTCCTCCACCTTGTCCATCATGGCCAGGGAAGCGATGAATTCCTTGACAATAAATGCGTCAGGCATCCCGCTCATGGTAGGCGTGAGCAAGCTGCTCAGCGCACCTGCATCGGCTGAGTCAGAACTGCGCAAAGCGAAATGCGATTCTGAGACATACATATCGGAATATACGAAAAGCAGGTACAGGCCGACAATAATGGTAGGGATAAAAACAAAGACGTTCATCAGCCTGTTTCGCCTGCCGTCCTTTTTGATAAGCGACTTGACGACGATGTAGGGCTTCTGCTTTTTAAGCGCTTTACTGGGTAACTGTAATTTCATTTTGTTCCCTGGCCGCAGCATACATGCAGATAAAACTCTTCGGCTTCCTCATTCGTGGGAAATTCCATCAATTTACCTTTGTAAAGAACTACATATTTGTCGCAGAGCGATTTTACCGTTCCCATGCTGTGGGACACAACTATGAGTGTGGTTGTTTCGCGTTTTGCGTTAAAAAAACTCTTGCTTTTCTTTTTGAAAACAGCATCGCCCACCGCCGTGGCTTCGTCGATAAGGTAGTAGTCAAAGTCAAAGGCCATGCTGATACCAAAGGCGAGCTTTGCCCGCATACCGGATGAATAGGTATGCACAGGCATGTCCAGATACTCGCCAAGTTCGGCAAAATCTTCCACAAACTTGGCTACTCTCTGATAGGACTCATCATACAGGCGGCAGATAAAACGCAGGTTCTGCCTGCCGGTGATTTTGCGGTTGAAGCCGCCGGAAAAGCCTATGGGCCAGGAGATTTTCGAGCTGCGCTCTACATAGCCGGTGTCGGGCAACTCGCGCCCGCCCAGCAGGCGCAGAAGCGTCGACTTGCCCGCTCCGTTGCGACCGAGAATGCCTACATTAACCCCCGGCTCAAAGGCGAAGGTAATGTTGTCCAGTATGGTCCGCCAGCCTCGCTTGGACGGATATCGTTTGCTGACTTCGTGTAACGCAATCATATCATGCTGCTGTGCTTTGGGCGTACATAGCGTTCAAGCAGTAAGCCGACGCCAAGGGCGTATATCGTAACAAAAAAAATAAAGTCGATTTTGACGCTGTCCATAGGGGCGCTGAATACAAAAGCCCCGCGAAGCAACTCAAAATAGTTGGTCAGCGGGTTCCAGTCAAAAAAAACTCTGTATTCAGCCCCGAACCGGGCGGTTGGGGTAAAAAAAACGCCGGAGGTAAAAAACAGGATCCGCAGGAGCATGGGAACCAGCTTTTCCGTAACCGGGACATACAGGTTGATGGCTGTGAAAATCATTCCCACGCTAAGGCCCATCAGACAAACCCCGCCCATTCCGCCCAGAAGGGCCAGGGGGTCGACCAGGCTCACTTTGTATCCAAGCTGTATAATCAAAAACAGGTAGATGAGAAGAACAATCAATTCCGTAACCCAGGCGACAATCGCGCTGGACAGCATAAGGTCGAGGGTCGAGACCTGGGGAAAGGTCAAAAGGGCTTCATTGCTGTGCACCGCTTCCATAACCATGGAGACGGATTCCTTGAACATGAACCAGGGGATTATCCCCATGAGCAGGTAGAGTGGCACCGCGATGTCGTAGGGGGTTTGGAAACCGGTTGCCGCCCTGACGAACCAGAACACCGCAACGGTAAACCCGGTTTTTACAAATTGCCAGAGGTAACCCAGGCGTGACTTGCCGTGCTTGCCGTGAATTTCTCTCAGGCAGAGCGCCCAGAGAACCCGTCCTTGCAGCGAAAGAGCTTGTTTGTAAGAGCCGTTCATTGCGTATAACTGGCATTACCGGAATGGGGCACAGTCATGTACATATTGGGCAAGAGGGTCCAGCCGCCTGCCCTTTGGCAATAGGCCTGGGGTTGGGGTGTTGCGCCGTATACAGGAAAGGCTTCATAGCAGGGTTCGTTCAGGGCTGAGACATAGGACTGCCCCAGGCGCATTCCTTCAGGGGGCGTTGCCGCTGAAAAGGAAAGTTCCTCGACTACTTTGTCGGGTGATTGCTCGCCGCCGCGCTTCACTCTTTTGGCAACGCAGCCTGAGGCCAGTAAAAGCGCAATGCAGCAGAGCAGGCAAAGAGTATATTTATACATAAAATACTTCTCGGGCTTGACGCATGGCAGAATTCTCAATGGTGCAAAATACGATTTCGCCATGCGTAAGGATACACCCATACCTCAAATTATCTGTCCGGTAAAGGGCCGGAACAGCAAAACGGCGTCTGGAACCGGTGGCCGGCCTGTGGAACGGCATGTCACAGCGCCCAGGCGCATTCCTCTTGCGCTACAGGCGCAAACAGGCCACAGCCGCATTTGTAGCCGCGGCTGCCTGTTATCCTGTCGGCATAGTTTAGAAAAAAGTTTAGATAAAGTCTATAGAATGTTTAAAGAGGCACAGTGGAAAGAGCGCTTCTTTTTTTTCTTCTTCTTCATCTTGTCGCTGATTTCGTTGATCGTATTGGTGCAAAATGCGTGGCAGGCTGACGTAAGCGTGTTGGCCGTCATGTATGTGCCGGTGAGCAGTTTCTTGCCGGAGCCGCCGCGCACGGTCTGACGGTGAACGCGCAAGGGGCTTCCCGGCGGGTTCGGGCCGGGGGTAGTTGTGAAAAATACCGAAAATCCCGCTTTTTGCGCTTCTTCCAGGGCCATGGGGGTGCTGTCGCCCCAGGGCCAGCAAAAGCTGCGCGCTGTTACGCCAAGCTGTTCCTTGAAAATGCGCTGGCATTCCATAAATTCTTTGGCAATGCGCTCCCGTTGCGCGGCAATACTTTCTTGTGTTCCGAGCGCAGGTACTTCGCGCAGCTTCTGGCGTATCAGCTCGGTCATGTTGCGATTTGCGGCAAATCTTTTTGCGGCTCTTGGCTGCTGCGGCACGGTTTCTTTTATTATCTCGAATAGTTCCGGATTCAGCGTATAGGCTCGTTCTGTAAGGAAATGGCCATTGTCAAAAAGCGGAAATCCCAGCGGGGCGTCGTAAGGGGGAACGCTGAAAAAGCCTTTGGGCCTGCGCTTCGGCCAGTTGAGTCTGCGAAAGCTGAGCCCGCATATCACCCTGTCATGGCGCAGGGAGTGCGGAGCGACGCACAGATTGCCGTTGTCCTGCATGTGCTTGACCTCTTGCCACGAGCAGAAGTGAATATGCTCGACCACGCGGCCTCCCCGCCAGACGCGTTTGCGCTTGTTGACGGCGTCGAAAAAGCGTTTCAAGTCTTTGCCGCAAGAGGCATCTTCCATGGTGGGGCGGAGCTTGTCGTGCGATTCCAGCATGTTCAATACGGGAAACATAATCCCGTGATGCCCGTAGCGCCGCAAAATAGGCTCGGCATAGACGTAGTTGTCCAGATAGCCGTCATCAAAGGTAAACAGGCAGGACTTGGGGGCAAGGGGGGTGCCGTTCAGGAAGTATTCCTCGGCTTCATACAGCGAAACGCCACGCCAGCCGTCATCTGCCAAAGTACGGCAATGTTCCTCGAATAATTCCGGGCTGACGCACAGGCCGTCTTTGTGGCGGCTGATGGAGTGGTACGTGAAAACGGGAAGGGAAAAGAACATGGTGTTGTGTATGGCGCTTGTCCGCAGGTGCTGTGGTGAATGAGGGTGCAATGCATGTGCAAGGGCCTCATAGCGCAAGGGAGAAAATTACGCAAGTTGCCCTCGGGCCGGGCAGGCAAGCCCTCTTTTTTGACATCGCCCGCGCAGGATGCTTTGCAGTACAAGCTTATCCGAGAGGTGCCACATCTTCCGGGGGGCTGAGTTCAAAAGGTGAGGGGCTTGGGTAATACAGAGTCAGCAGAGAGCGCAAGTCATGCTGCCACTGGTTGGTTTTGCTCTGGTTGCCCACGTCGTTGATGCAAAAAAACAGCGGGGGAACGTGGTCTGCCTGCGAATGCAAAATAGCCCGAAAATAGGCTACCCGATCCCGGCGTCTTGTCTGCACGTAGTAATAGCGCTCGTCGCAGGGAACAATGCGCCGCCGGGAATAAATCCACAGGGGCAGCGCGTGGGAATACATGGCTATTTCCCCTGTTGTGCGAAAGCGGTTTTTGGAAAAGCCCTCAATTATATCCCGGTAAAAGGCGAACGCGTCTTCCATGTTGCTTTTACGCTGCGCGTAAGGGCCGTGCGCGGTAATAAAACCCGGATTTGTGGCCACACCGCGCTCTTTCAGAATGCGCAGGGTATTAAAGTATGACATGGCATGCGGCGTTTTCGTGTACTTGTAGCCGAAAAGGCGTCTGCCCCGCCAATCCACAAAGGCCAGGGGAAGGCCGTTCAGGGTGAAAAAGTCGGTTTTGCGGCAGGGGCGGGCCAGAAAAACGTCGTCGTTCAGGTAAATATAATGTTCCGCAAGGCCGGGAACCCGGTGCAGATAGGATTCAATCACGTGGGAGTTGAAGGTAGGCAAATATTCTGCCGGTATGAATTCCTTGTGATCCACCAGCCGGATTTTCGGATGCGCCTTGTCCAGCCAGGCAGGGCACTGGTTGTCCGTGACAATGATGATCGAGCGGACCCACGGGGCAAAGCGCTCAAGCGCCCGGATGGAAAAGCGCAGTTCGTCATTATCGCGGAACCGGGCCAGTTCAAGGGCGTTTTCATGCACATTCTTCTGGCCGGGAAGGTAGGAGGCGCGTTTGGCCGCATGCACCGGGTCAGAGCCGTCAACCCAGGTATACACGACATCCACCGGAAATTCCGGCTGCCGTTCATGGCAGGCCCTGGTGTCAAGCGACAGCATGTAGTTGCGGCAGGTGCCGCAGCCGCTGGTCGCCGGGTGCAGCTCTATGCACATGGTATACAGCCAGCCGAGAAGCCGCTGGGGGAGCGAGCCTTTTTGCATGTTCTCAGGGATAAAAAGACGGCCGGGCGTAAGGTTAGGCATGTGCGATTTCCGCCTTTTCCGCCAGTTTCGGGGTTCCCGATCCTTCCAGAGGGGACAGGATGCCCTGCGCCGAGGCAAACATCCACGCGGCGAGCATGAAAACGTAGTCGTGGCTTTCAGGAGGAAGCTGCGGGAAAGCCGCAAGCCTTGCCCGGGCAATATCCAGAAAACCGGGGAAAAACGAGGCAGAGCTGTCTTTGGTCTGAGGGTAAGCGCCGGGTATGGGCCGCCTGTACAGTTGCGCCTCCGAGGCGGCATAGTCGCGCATGGCCGTAAGGGCTTCCGTTGGAGTACAACAGGCTGACGTGTTTTCCGGCACCCGGTTGACGTAAATCAGCGGGATTCCATTTGGCGTATAATAATCAAGCACGCTGTCCAGTTTGGCCGAGGCCGGGGCGTGCAGGACGATAAAATGCTCCGCAATGCCGGGAATAGCATGCAAAAGCGCGTCTGTGGGCAGTTTTTGCAGCAGGGAAACGCTGTGCGGATTGTCCGGAACCGGCCCGAACTCACGAAAGACCGGGTCGCTGCGCAAGGTATCCGGGTCGCACAGCACGATGCCTTCTGCCGCCTCTTGCCGTGCGTATGGCGGAAAGCCCGGAGAGTTTTTGGAGGGCGGGTTCTTTTCCATTACATACACCCGCCTGAGCCAGGGCGCAGACCGTTTCACTCCGACCGCCGAGGCGATGCTGGCTTCCCCTGCGCCGGGCTTGCCCGTGCTGTAAGGCAGGATAACCGCATCTACCGGAAACTCGGGCAAAAGCGAGGTGCACAGTCGCCCCTCAAGCGGCGTCTTGATTTCCCCGCAAGAAGCACAACAGGAAAAATAGGGGTGCTGCTTGACAAGGAAGTTACGCAATACAATGGAGATAGGACGCAGAATGGACATGGCTGTATGGGGGTAGTAGTTTTGGAAAGGTGGCGGGGCATCCGGTATTGCGTGGAAAATTGATTCACTATACAGTCTCTATAGCCGAGGCTGACCGGGCTGACAAGCCGCAAGAGCCAGCCCCGGCCTGCAAGGCTGCAATGACCAGGGAGGCCGCAAATGTTCGAATCTATCGGGGTGCTTAACCCGGCAATGTACCTTGCCGGTGTTTTTTTAATTATTCTCATGCCCGGCCCCAACTCGCTCTATGTTTTGTCAACCGCCACCCGCCGGGGCGTCGTTCCGGGGTACAAAGCGGCCGCCGGTGTCTTTCTCGGCGACAGCGTGATCATGTTTCTGGCCGCTTTGGGTGTTGACTCCCTTATCCGTCTGTATCCAAACGCCTTTATGGCCGTACAGTACGCAGGCGCGGCGTATCTCGGCTGGTTGGGGATAAAAGCCTTGTACGGCGCGTTCAGGAACAACGGCAAAAGCGCGGAAGACGCGCACGCCGCCTGTCAGGAAAGCCCTTTCAGGCGCGCCTTGTTGCTCAGCCTCTGCAATCCCAAGGCGATAATGTTTTTTGTTTCGTTTTTCGTGCAGTTCGTAGACCCTTCCAAAGGCCACCCCGGCCTGGCCTTTCTCGTTCTTGCCGGCATTTTGCAGATTGTAAGCATGACCTATCTGAGCGCCCTTATTTTTGGAGGGGTGAAGCTGGCTATAGTGGCCAGGAAGAATGTTTCCCTGCAACGCCTGGGCACCGCCCTTACCGGCACAATCTTTGTTGGGTTTGGGTTGCGCCTCGCCCTGAAAGCCAGCGGGTAAACGTCGATTTTTTTCATCTGGACTGCGTTGCTGCGTCCATTATCAAGAGGGGCAGGACTGAAGAGTCCAGCCCCTCTTGATAATGGACGCGCGCCTTGCCAGATGAAAAAACTCGACGTTTACCCTGGAAGCACTGCTTTTGCGGACGTTGGAGAATGGAGAGAAAGGGGTTGCTTCGCTCCCCTTTCGGGAAGGCGCGGAGTGGGGGGGGCTTTGCCCCCTCTCCTTTGTAAAGGCTGTGGGGAGGGGGCTGGGTGCTTAAAAAGATGCTTGGTTGCGCTTGATTTCTGTTTGCATGATGCAGGGGGGCTGGGCGGGGGGTGTTTCCCGCCACTTTCGGGTTCAGTATTCATTATCTTCCAGGTTCAGGGTGTTTGTTGCCACTTCTTGCAGGAACATGCGGTCGTGTTCTACCAGCACCATAGTTGGTTGGTATTGCCGGATCAGGGTTTCAATCTGCATGCGCGACAGCACGTCGATAAAGTTCAGCGGTTCATCCCATACGTAGAGGTGGGCCTCTTCGCACAGGCTGGCCGACAGCAGCACCTTTTTTTTCTGACCGGCGCTGAACTCGGCCATATCCGTATCACACTGTTTACGCTCAAAGCCAAAGCGGTGGAGTACAGCCCGGAACAGGTTTTCATCAATGCCCCGTTCGCGGGCGAAGTTTTTCAGCTTTCCGGCCAGAAAAGAGGTATCCTGCGGCACATAGGAAACGCGCAAGGCTTTGGGCAGATACAACGTGCCCTGAAAATCCACGGGCTGACCGACCAGCAGCTTGAGTAGGGTGGATTTTCCGCTGCCGTTTTTACCACACAGGGCCAGGCGTTCGCCTTGCATCAGGCTGAACGTGATGTTGCGCAGCACGGTGTTTTTGCCGTAGCTCACGCCGATCTCGCGACACTCTGCCAGCCTTTTGCTGTGAAAGGTCAGGGTGCGCATGGAGAGCGGGGCCTCGTTTTCCAGATTGCGCAAAAGCTGCGCTTTTTCTTCCACCCCCTTGTTGCGTCTGGCTTCCACTGACTTGGCCCGCTGCATCATTTTTGCCGCCTTATGACCAATGAAGCCGCGATCCACCGGCCCGTTGCCGAATTTGCCCTTTTCCGCCGTGCGCGACCACTCGGCGCTGCGCCGGGCGCTTTGCTCCAGGCGGGCGATGTCCTTTTGTAATCTGTCGTTTTCCGCTGCCTCGCATTTGTTTTGCCGCTCCCGGTTTTCCTGCCACGAGCTGAAATTGCCGCGCTGCAATTCCACGCTCGTCCTGTTGATGGACAGAACATGGTCGATGCAACTGTCCAGCAGGCTCCGGTCATGCGAGACAAGAATAAACCCTTTTTTGGAGCGCAGGTACGCGCCCACGGCCTGTCTGGCCCGCGCGTCCAGGTGGCTTGTCGGTTCGTCAATAAGCAGGAAGTTGTCACCCCGCAGGAACAGGGCCGCGAGCAGGAGTTTTGTGGCTTCTCCGCCGCTCAGGGAACGGAACGAACGCTCGAGGGTTTCCAGCGAAAGGTCCAGCAAAGAGGCTTCACGCTCCAGCTCCCATACTTCCAGATCCCGGCAAATACTCTTGGCCACGGCAAGTCCGTTTTGCGCGGTATCGGCCACAGCGTAGGGGAAATACTCCATATTGACCGGTGTGCTGATGGAGCCGCTTGCGGTCAGTTCTCCCAGCAGCAGCTTGAGAAAAGTGGTCTTTCCGCGCCCGTTGCGACCGACAAGTCCCAGTTTCCAGCTGGTATCGAGTTGCAGGGAAATATTGTCAAAAATTGGCTGCCCGCCTTCGTGGGCGAAGCTGAGGTTGGCTAGAGAGATCATGGCCATATGAATATCCTCCCGGTGGCTGTTTTGAACGATAACAGCCGTGCTCCGGCTCCGGCGGCAAACCGGAGGCGCATAAAAAAAGACTGCCGGAAACTTCCTTTCCGCAGTCTTCGTATGCACATAGCGCCGCCACAAAAAGTGGCGGGCCTTTGGCCCAAAAACAGGTAAAGCGAAATTCCCGCAGGCCGCGCAACAGTCAGGACGTATTCGCCCTGGCGTTGTTACGGCGCAAAAAACACTGTGCAATCAGGTTTTAGCGGGAATTCTTCATGTGGCCCTGTCCTGTTGAGGTTCCTGAAATCTCTACCGGGCCTTTCCTACCGGGGAACCTGGCCTGCGTCAAGCTGTCTTTACCTTTTCCAAACTCGGGAGCGGCGTCGCGCAAATACTGCAATCCCCGGGCAACGTGTTTTGACGCTTCTGCAAGAACAAATGCCTGTATCTCTCCTGGGGACTTGACTTGTTTCAAATAGTGTTGAACTATCAATCTATGAAAACACACGAAGCGACAAAAATCTTTGAAGCCCTGTCTTCCGATGTACGCCTGGACCTGTTCCGGCTGCTGGTGCGCAACGCGCCGGACGGTATGGTGGCCGGTGAAATTTCCGACCAGTTGGCTATTCCTTCCACCAACCTGTCCTTTCATCTGAAAGCGGTGGTGCACAGCGGGCTGGTCAGCGTGGAGCGCGAGGGACGCTTCATGCGCTACCGGGCCAATATACCGCTGATGCTGGACATGATCGCCTACCTGACCTCGGAGTGCTGTTCCGGCAACCCGGAGCAATGCCGGAGGTTTCGCGATTCCAGCCAGGTTTCCCAGGCATTTTTGCCGCCTGTCGGGGCGAAGTAACCGGGAGCGGGGCGGGTGCGCAAGCCGGCAAAACAGTGCCGTTGCGCCGAAATCTCTCCATAGCCGCCAGGCTGCGCTTGCGCTGGAGCGGCATGCTCTCCCCATGCTGGACAGTCGTGTACGAGGGAGTGGCGAATAGTTAGACCGTTCATCATATACAAAGCTTTCAATAAAGGTGCATACAATGGCTGCGAACCCGGAACCTTCTTGCTGCTGTGCCGCCTCTTCCGCCAGTCCCGTTACGCAAGGAGAGGCAGAAACGCCCGACGCGCCAGACTCTCCCGGCAAGGCCGGCGGAAACTGGAATGTCCGTTATTTCGCGATTGTCATCGCTTTGTCAGCGCTATGGTGCCTGGTGTATTCGTATATTTTCGACGCCGCGCACTGGCTGGTTTTCGGCCTTTTCGGTTTTGCCGCAGACTCGCACGCCGGTGCTTCGCTGGAGTTTTTTCTGTACGATACGGTGAAAATTCTCATGCTTCTGGTGGCGCTCATCTACGCCATTGCCTGGATACGGGCTTCGCTCAATGTAGAGCGGGTGCGCGATTTTCTGGCTGGAAAGCGGCGCGGCTTCGGCTATTTTCTCGGTGCCCTGTTCGGGTCGGTTACGCCATTTTGTTCCTGTTCCAGTATTCCGCTTTTTCTTGGATTTACCACGGCCCGCATACCTGTAGGCATAACCATGGCCTTTTTGATCACCTCGCCCCTGATCAACGAAATCGCGGTGGTGCTGCTTTGGGGGCTGCTTGGCTGGAAATTCACGGTGATGTATGTTCTGGTCGGCATGACCGCAGGCATTATCGGCGGCTTTGTCATGGACTGGCTCAAGGCGGAGCGCTGGTTGCAGCCCTTTATCCATGAAGCCATGCGCGATACCCCGGGCCATCAGGTGGCTACGGAAAACGGCGAAGCGCAAAAGCTGACCGTCCGCCAGCGCCATCGCTTCGCTTATGGCGAAACAGCCATGATTTTCCGGCGAGTCTGGAAGTGGGTTATTATCGGCGTAGGCATTGGCGCAGGTTTGCATGGATTCGTACCGGAAAACTGGTTCGCGCAAAACCTGGGGGCAGGGGAGTGGTGGTCTGTTCCGGTCTCGGTTTTTGTGGCAATTCCTCTGTATTCCAACGTGACCGGCATTATTCCGATTATGGAAAGTCTGCTGGTCAAGGGCCTGCCCATAGGCACGACCATGGCCTTTTGCATGAGCGCCGTTGCCGCCAGCATTCCGGAAGTGATGATGTTACGTCAGATAATGACCATCAGGCTGCAAGCCGCGTTTATCGGTTACCTTTGGCTCATGTTCACCCTGGTAGGCTGGCTGTTTAACATACTTGGCCCGTATATTGTGTGACACATCCTTTGAAGCAGGAGTAAAATAATGGAAATTACAGTGTTCGGTCCCGGCTGCGCCCGCTGTACTGAAACGGAAATGATGGTGAAAGAAGTTGCCGCCGCCAAAGGCGGGGATATCACTGTGCATAAGGTGACGGACCTCAAGGAAATGATGGTCGCCGGAGTTATGGCTACTCCGGCGGTGTCCGTGGACGGGGTCATGAAATGCAAGGGCAGGGTACCGGACCGGGAAGAAGTCGCGGCCTGGATTGACGGTGCAGCGCCTTCCTCTGCCGTTCCCGAAAGACATTGATGACTGTTCCGGCGGCAGGGTGGATTTTGTCATGGACCTGGAACAGGAAGCCCTCAGATGGCACTACCGCAAATAAGAGACGCGACGCCCTATGATGTGGCGGGCATGTTCGAGCTTCGCTGCTCGGTCAAGGAAAACCACCTGTCGCGCGAAGAGCTGGCCGAAAGAGACATTACGCCGGAAAACGTGCGTCTGATGCTTGCCAGCGGCGAGTACATCGCGCTGGTAGCTATTGTTGACGGCATGATCGCGGGTTTTACCATGGCCCTGAT
>JAJDIC010000036.1 GCA_030266525.1 Desulfovibrio sp. OttesenSCG-928-G15
CATTCGCGCCTTGTGGATGCGCTTGTTTCCACCAATTCGCGCACCACGCAGCAATGCGCAGAAGCGTTTTCCCTGCCTGATAACCGTCTTTTCACCATTCCCGGCGGGGTGGACACCCGGCGTTTCCATGCAGACCCGCTCGCGCGGGCGCGGGTCAGGGCCGCGCTGGGCTATACGGACAAGGACTGTGTTGTCGGACTGCTCGGGCGCTTTGACCAGGTGAAAGGACAGAAAGAACTGATTGAAGCCTTGTGTGCCTTGCGTAAGAGAGCCGCGCCGGAAGATTTCGCCCGCATTCGCCTGATGTTGATGGGCTTTGCCACCTCCGTCTCGCAAGACGAGGTGCAGGGCTGGTTGCAGGAGGCGGGGCTTGCTGACCAAACGGTCATCACCGGCAAGGTGGAGGATGTCGTAGGGCACATAAATGCCATGGATCTCGGGGTCATCGCCTCGCAGGGGTCAGAGGCCATAGCCAGAGCCGCTTTTGAAATAATGGCCTGCAAGGTGCCGCTTATCGGCACAGACGTGGGCGTTATGCCGGATTTGCTTGCCCCGCAGGCGCTTGCTCCGGTGGGGTCTGCCGAAGCTTTTACCGCTCTTGTAGGCAAGGCCTGTATGTCGGAAGATTTTCGGGCCGCGCTGCGCACGGAACAGGCCTTGCGTATGCCGGAGTATACATTGCCGGCGTTTTTGTATGCCACAATGCAGGCGTATGGGTGCGCTCTGGAGCGTATGGCCGGGCGGTAGGGGCATATCAGTATGCTGCGCCGCAAGCGCAGCAGGGTAGGGACCGCTTTGTTTGCAAGCCTCAGTTTGGCGTTGCAAAAATAGCCGAACGCTTCTATTTTAGCAGGATATATATGCTCCGCTGCATGCACATTTTTACAGGACTACCCTTTAAGGAGATATTCCATGGCCGTACTGAAAATGACCGATCTGCCGCTTGCGGGCAAACGGGTGCTTATTCGTGAAGACCTCAACGTGCCGGTGAAAGACGGACAGGTTACCGGCGAAGCGCGTATTCTTGCTTCCTTGCCCACCATCAGGGCTGCCAAGGATGCCGGGGCCAAGGTGATGCTGCTTTCCCACCTGGGCAGGCCGGTAGAAGGGGAATATAGTGATGAAAATTCCCTTGCGCCTGTGGCGAAGCGCCTGAGCGAACTTTTGGGCGATGAGGTGCGGCTGGTGAAGGATTATCTTGATGAAAACCTGGCCCTTGCGGACGGGCAGGTTATCTTGTGCGAAAACGTGCGCTTCAACAAGGGCGAAAAAAAGGATGACGAAGCGCTGGGGCGTCGTTACGCGGCCATGTGCGACATCTATGTGATGGACGCCTTTGGTACGGCGCACAGGGCGCAGGCTTCCACCCATGCTGTGGCCCGTTTTGCCCCTGTTGCCTGTGCCGGACCACTGCTTGCCAGTGAGCTTGATGCGCTTGAACGCTCCATCTCCAGCGCGGAGCACCCGCTTGTTGCCATTATCGGCGGCTCCAAGGTTTCCACAAAGCTGACGGTTCTCGACGCTTTGTGCAAAAAGGTGGATAAGTTGATTGTGGGCGGCGGCATTGCCAACAATTTTATCAAGGCTGCCGGTTTCAACGTGGGCAAATCGCTGTTCGAGCCGGATCTGGTGGATGAAGCCAAGCGGCTTATGGACGCGGCAAAAGCCGCTGGCGGGGAAATTCCCGTGCCGGTTGATGTGGTTGTGGGCGCGGAGTTTTCCGCCTCCAGCCCCGCTGTGGTCAAAAAAGTCGAGGACGTGGCAGACGAAGACATGATTCTGGATATCGGACCGGAAACCGCAGCCTTGTATACAAAAATTCTGACCGATGCCAAAACTGTTGTCTGGAACGGGCCGGTCGGCGCGTTTGAGGTGGACCAGTTCGGCAAGGGCACGGAAGCCCTGTGCAAGGCGGTTGCCCAAAGCAAGGCTTTTTCCATAGCCGGTGGCGGCGATACGCTTGTGGCTGTCGAAAAATACGGCGTTGCGGACAAGATTTCCTACCTGTCCACGGGCGGTGGGGCTTTTCTTGAGTTTCTGGAAGGCAAGGTGCTTCCGGCTGTTGCCGCACTGGAAGAAAGAGCCTCCGGTAAATAGTGTGTTTCAAGCGGTCTCAATTACAGGTAGAAATAAGGATCAGGAAATATGAGTTCCGGTAAACCCCCTTTTGGCCTTTCCATGGACCCACCCGACGGGCTTTCACTGCATGATGATGGCCAGAACCGGGGCGCACCGGACAGTGATCATATTTCCCTGAACGATGTGTTTTCCGACGCTGGCCCGGGCGCGCCTGCTCCAAACGCCGGACAGTCCGAACAGGCCGTGCAGGCCGAAGCCGGTCAGACCGGGGCGGTGCAGCAGGAGGCCGGAAACGCTGCGGGCCGGAATGCGGCCATGGGCGCAGAATATTTGTCTTTGGGCCGTGCTGTCTCCGGCGCAGGCGGCTCTGCCTCTGGCGCGGGCCAGACCGACCCCATACCCGGCAAGTGGGGCGGGGCGAAAACGGCGAATGGTTTTTCCGGCGGCGGGGGCGCGGCCAGTTCTGCCTCCGTTCCCGGTCCTTCCTCTTCCCCGCGCGCCGGTGGCTCCTCCGGGCCTGCCGGTTTGCCGCCTACACCGGACGGCGGTGCGTGGCAGTGGGTTCCCTATGGCATGGAGCCGAAAAGGCCGTGGCGCAAGCGGCACCCGATTTTGTTCTGGGGCGGCTTTTTGCTGTTGCTGGGGCTGGTATTTTCCTTTGGGCGCTATGGCAAGGATGAAACGCCCCTGAGCGGGCCGAAAATAGCGGTAATCGCTCTGGACGGCATGATTCTGGACGCCAAGCGGCTGGTGGAATTTATTGATCAGGTGCGGGGCGATTCTTCCATCGCAGGCGCGGTGGTACGCATCAACTCACCCGGCGGTGGGGTAGGCGCTTCCCAGGAAATCTATGCCGCCTTGAAGCGACTGGATACGGCAAAACCGCTTGTTGCATCCATGGGGTCTGTGGCCGCTTCCGGCGGTTATTACGCGGCCCTCGGGGCAAGAGAAATTTTTTCCGGCCCCTCCTCTGTTACAGCCAGTATTGGCGTAAAAATGCAGATACCCAACTTTCAGGGCCTGATGAAAACCGTGGGCGTATCGGAAAAAACCCTGACCACTGGCCGCCTGAAAGACGCCGGCTCCTCCTGGCGTGAAATGACCGCGGCGGAAGAATCCTACTTCAAAGCCCTGATCAGCGATATGTATGATGAATTCGTCAACACTGTGGCAAAAGAACGCGGCGTTCCCGTGCAACAGGTGAGAGCTATTGCGGACGGGCGGGCCATGACCGGAAGGCAGGCCCTGGACGCTGGTCTCGTTGACACCCTGGGCGATTTTTACGACGCTCTGGCCAGAGTCAAATCGCTGTGCGGCATTAACGCCAACGACAGGGTCCGCCTGATAAAAGGCCCCGAAGAAAAAGCCACATACCTGAACGAACTGCTCGGTTCAGTGGTACGTACCGCTATTCAGGAGTCACAGATGGCCCAGCAGCCGATCTTTATGTACTAATGCTGGTGCCTTCCAGCGGCTGGAGGCTTGCCCAAGCCGCTTTGCATCCAGGAAATCACTCCAGGCCCCTGATGTATGGGCCTGAGGCCGCTGCAACTGGAGCCTTGTTTCGCGGACAGCACACTGGCCGGCTTCGACAACAACGTTTATCCCGCTTCACTCTCCCGGAGGACACATGCGCCGTTATGGGCTTTTGTTGCATATTTCATCACTTCCCTCGGCCTGGGGCATCGGCGACATGGGACCTGCCGCGCATGATTTTGCCCGGCTGCTGGCAGAAGCCGGCGCCACGCTCTGGCAGTTTTTGCCCCTGAACCCGACTTCGACCTTTATCGGCAACTCGCCGTATTCCAGCCCGTCTGCCTTTGCCGGCAACCCCTTGTTCATCAGTCCTGATTTGCTGTTACGGGACGGGTATATTTCGCGGATGAACCTGGACGACTCCTTTTTGCTCGTGCCGGGGGGCAGTTTTTCAGGTGATTCAAAGAGGGTGAATTTTGAGGCCGTGACAGCCCAGCGGGAATTTTTGCTGGCCAGGGCTTTTGAGGGGGCGATGCAGGGGCTTTCCGGACATGAGGCCTTTTGCCGCTTTTGTGAAGAACACGCCCACTGGCTGCACGACTACGCACGCTTTGTCAGCTTGAAGCTGGCTCACGGCGGCGCTTCCTGGGTGAACTGGCCAAGGGACATTGCCCTGCGGGAGCCGGAAGCGCTGGCCCGGTGGGACGAGTACGCGGCAACGGCCATATTGAAAGAAAAATTCATCCAGTACCTGTTTTATTCGCAGTGGCTGGAACTGCGCCGCCTGTGTAATTCTCTGGACATTTCGCTGCTGGCGGATGCGCCCATTTATGTGACGCATGACAGCGCGGATGTGTGGGCCAACCCCCGGTATTATCATCTTGATGAAGACATGCAGCCCTATGTGGTTTCAGGCGTACCGCCGGACTACTTCAGTGAAACGGGCCAGAGGTGGGGCACCCCGCTGTACAGGTGGGAGGTGATGCAGGCGGACGGTTTTTCCTGGTGGAAGAAACGGCTGGGCCATGCGCTCTTGTTGGCAGATATGGTTCGTCTGGACCATTTCCGGGGCTTTTGCGGCTACTGGGAAATACCGGCTGATGAAGAGACCGCAGTGAACGGGGCCTGGCGTTATGCGCCTGGCAAGGAATTGTTTTACGCGCTGAGGGAACATTTTGGCTCATTGCCGTTTTTGGCGGAAGATTTGGGCGTCATTACGGATGACGTGCGCGAAACCATGCGCGAGTTTTCGCTTCCGGGCATGCATGTTCTGCAATTCGCCTTTGGCGGTGATGCTCCGTCGACCAACCCGGATATTCCCCATGCCATCGGCAAGCGGTCCTTTGTGTACACGGGCACGCACGACAACGCGCCCACGAGAGCATGGTTTGAAAGTGCCACGCGGCAGGAGCGGGGCAACCTTGAACGCTATGCGGGAATGCGGCTGCATGCGGAATCCAGCGTACAGGCCCTGACCCGCCTGGCTTTTGCCGCTCAGGCCGAATATGCGGTCATACCCGCTCAGGATGCTCTGCTTTTGGGCGCGGAAGACAGAATGAATGTGCCGGGAGTGGCCCAGGGCAACTGGGGCTGGCGCATGCAGGCCGCCCAGGCCGCCGCTCCCCGCTTTGAATGGGTAAAAGAAATGGCCTGGACATTCGGTCGCCTGAAAGAAGGCACCATCTACACCCCGACAACCGGAGGGGAATAGGGCAAGGGCGAAAGCCCGACCAAGATGTCTCTTAAGCAGGGAAGCGAAGCACCCCCTTGCCTCCCCTCTCTTATGTAAGGGAAGCGAAGCAATCCCTTACCTCCCCCTCTTATGTAAGGGGAGCGAAGCACCCCTTGCCTCCCCCTCTTATGTAAGGGGAGCGAAGCAATCCCTTACCTCTTTTGCTTCCCCCATAGAGCGAGAGCAAGGGAAACGGCGAGTTTTTTCGTATGGCAAGGCGCGCGCCATTATGTAAGGGGGGCTGGACTCTTAGGTCCTGCCCCCCTTACATAATGGCGCAGCAACGCGGCCATACGGAAAAAATCGCCGTTTCCCTAGTTGATGAAGACGGGGCCGAAGAACTCCATATCATCCAGTGTCGTGCCTGTTCCGCGCACAACTGTGGTCAGCGGGTCGGAATCAATGGTGATGTTGAGTCCGGTGCTTCTGTGGATAAGCGTGTCCAGCCCCTTAAGCAGCGCTCCGCCGCCTGCCAGCAGGATACCGTTATCAATAATGTCGGCTGCCAGTTCGGGCGGGGTCTTTTCAAGGGCTTTGTGCACGGCAAGCAGAATGGCCCGGACCGGGTCGGTAAGGGCTTCACGGATATGTCCGTCTGTTACGCGTACGGAACGCGGGGTGCCGGTCACCATGTCTTTACCGGACACTTCCACAACAAGCTGCTCCGGCAGGGGGAAGGCAGAACCGACAGCCAGCTTGATCCGCTCGGCCATGTTTTCGCCTATCAGCAGCTGGAATTCGTTTTGGAAATAGCGCTGCACGGCCAGGTTCATGGCGTCACCGGCAACGCGCACCGATTCGGCGTAGGCAATGGCAGAAAGGGAGAGAATGGCCACTTCCGTTGTGCCGCCGCCAATATCGACCACCATATTGCCGAGCGGCTCATGAATGGGCAGGCCCGCGCCAATGGCTGCTGCCATGGGTTCTTCCACCAGGCGCACCATATTGGCTCCGGCCTGTTGGGCCGATTCGATAACCGCGCGTTTTTCCACCTGGGTTATGCCGGTGGGAACGCAAATGACAATGTTCGGGCGGGCCATGCTGAACCCGGCGATGACTTTTTTGATAAAAAAGGCAATCATCTGGCGGGTAACTTCAAAGTCGGCGATAACACCGTCACGCATGGGGCGTATGGCCCGGATGCTCTTGGGCGTGCGACCCAAAAATTCCTTTGCTTCCCTGCCCACTGCCAAAACATGGCCCCGGTCGGCGTCAATGGCTACGACAGAGGGTTCATTCAGAACAATGCCGTTTTTGCGCGTATATAAAAGGGTGTTGGCCGTGCCAAGGTCCATGGCAAGATCTTTGCTGAATCTATTGAACAATTTACGCAACATGGGCTTCTCTGGAGCGGATTAGCTGTGAAACGCCGTACCCGGCGTGGCCGACAAAAGGGTCTAACGCCTGCGCCTCGTAGGCGGACGGCGGTTCGCGCCGTCAGAGCACTGCATGGCAACATGGACAATGCTCTCTCAGTGTTCGGTTAACAATACGTCCTACGGTAAACTCAGGTATACTATACGCAGAAGCCGTCTCTCGCAAGAGTATTCATACCGGTTGGCGAAAAACTTCTCAATGGCTTGGGGCGCTTGAACAATAAGGCAACCGGAGGAACATGGAAGCGGCAGGCCGGGGCCTTTATCCGGCTGCTGTCGGGGCGCTGTACGCTTGAAAATGCGTACAGTCCCCGGGGGGTGAAAGCATGTTCCGGGGGCGACTGTTTCTGAATGAAAGATTTTGCTCCAGGTTCAAGGAGCCCGGTCTGGCTTACGGAGGGATAGTAAGAGACGACCCCTAGCCTATGGTTTCCTTGGCCTGAAACTCTTTGTGCAAATCGCGCAGGCGGCATTTTACGTAGAGGTTTTCCAGGAAGAGGGACAAATGTTCGGAAGCCATACGGGCAAAATCTTTTGTGGTCTGGGTGACATCAATGGGCATGTCGTGGGCAAGGCAGAGAACCCCGCGAGTTTTCCTTTGAATGACAAGGGGCAGGGCAAAAACCGTTTGAAAGGCGGGCAGGTCTACCCCGCGCCCGACAAGGCGGGTTTCGGGAGAACTGTCTGAGCCTGCGCTGCAAACCTGGGTTCCGTTACGAAAAACCCAGCCGACAATACCGTGAGACATGGGAAACGACGGGGGGGTCTGGCCCTGGCGCAACATGAGCGGAGTGTTTTCCCCTTCCACGCTGTACGATTCCCCGTCAAAGTCTCTGGTGCACAAAGTGCAGTAGGCAAATCCGGTCATGGTAGCCATAAGGTCCAGGAAGTGGCGCAGAAAATCGGCCCAGCGTGAATACTGGTGGCGAAGCGCATAGATGGTGCGCAGGGCTGCGTAATATTTGAGCATCAGGCGTTTTTCCTCCTTGCCGTCATCATCAGCCTGCATCTGGCTGATCAAGTCGGCAAAAAGGTGCAGCATTTTTTGGTCTTTTTCAGAAAAGGAATACTGGCGTTTGCTGTCAACACACAAGGCGCCGTCGCCGCCCGGCAGGGGGCAGCCGATGAAGGCCTTGATGCTTTGCTCCTCATTACCGCTGTAATAGCCAAGGTAGTTTTGCCGCTGGTCGAAATTGGCGACTATCAGCGGTTCCTTGTTACGCAGTATCCAGCCGACCAGGCCGCGACCGGGAACAACATCGGCGCTGAAGTCCATCTTGTTGCCAAGACTGAAGGCCGAAGCCAGGTAGTAGCTTTTGTGGCCCTCGTCATATTCCGCGCTGTGCGAAGACTCGTCCGGCAGAAACAGGGCGGCTGTATAGGCATCAAGCACACTGCACAGAATGGCGAGAATACGGTCGTAATGGGAATGTTGCATGAAGGTGACGCCCTGTCCGAAAAATGGAAGTGATGAGATACTACTAAACGATTACCGAAGATGGTGCAATAATGCCCTGAGGAACATTTGAGGATGACGGCCAAAGCGCCGGAGCAACCGCAAGTGCATGCGGGTGATGCTTATCTGGAAAAATGCTCTCTGGCTATGGCGTCAATTTTTGCCTGCAAGTCCGGTGCGATATAAAAAGAGAAGCAGTGCATGGAGCGCCGTTTTGCCTGAGTGGCAAAGTAGGCAGCAGCAACAAGACTTTTTTCAGACACCTTGCCCGCATTCACGTCGCGAAAATCAAAAGAACGGTCTACTTCGCGAATACCCAGTTCACCGCACAGGTCAAAAAAACGGGTGATTTCCGCAACGCTATTGTTCGGCTCAAAAATGATGTACTTCAGGCTCACCTGCATCGGGGAAGTGGCTGCCTGGACATATTTTCTGATATTTTCCGTTACTTTTGCAAAGCCGGGAAGCCCCTTGACCTTTTCATAGACTTCCGGGCTGCCTGAATCAAGGCTGATATTGATGCCCCCGAGGCCCTTGGCAAGAAGTTCGGCAATAGCCGGAGAAAATTTGAGCCCGCTGCTGTGTATATACTGTTTGTGCCCGTTGTTGGAGATAAGGCCGCATGCTTCATTGAATTCCGGCAGGATAACCGGCTCCCCGCCGCCCCAGTGAAACCACGCGTCTTTATCAAGCACGTTAGGCATGTTGAGCAGGGAGGTGATGGCCGGCAGGACGGAATAGGTCGTCTCCTCGCGCCGTTGGTGGTTCCACAGGCTGCAATACACGCATTTGCAGTTACAGCGAAAGCGGTGCTGGTTAAAGGTAACCGCCGCAAGTCGAAACTGCTGGCCCGCCGTATCTTCCGCGTCTTTCAGCATGCTGCACCCGGCGCACAATTCCCCGGTCTGCACCTTTCGGACGGCGTCCTGCAGAAAGGCTACATAGTCCGCCACGTTGAACTCTCCCCCGGAAAAGGGAAAGCGCGGCACCTTGATCTTCTGCACATCACAGCAGGGCTGAATGGCGTCGGGTTCAAAGTTGATTTCAGTGAGAAGTTTTGCACAAAACTTCATTGATTTCTCCGACAAGTATGACACCGGACACAATGGGCACAGGAGCAAGGTAGAACCGGGTGCGGCAAATGTCCAGAATGTATGTTGTAAAGGCGCTCAGGGGCTTATTCGTCGTTTTGGGCGCAGGCATGTAATGAGCGGTAATCCACCTTGCCCGTTCCGAGGACGGGAATCTGCGCAAGGCGAACAGCGCGTTTTACGCTGTACAGGCTGCTCAGGCCCGCGTCGCGCAGGGCTGCGTTTATTTTTTCCGTGGTCAGCGGCAGGGTGGTGTACGCGCAAAGCTCTGCCTGGCCTTTTTCCTCGCTGCCTGGCGTTGCCTCCACCGCAAGGAAGGGCTTGCCGTCGCCGAGCAGGTCCGGGTGTACGCCAAATGCCTGTTGCAGCACGTCTTCCATCTGGGGCAGAGAAATCATTTCTCCGCCGATTTTGACAAAACGCTTGAGCCGTCCCTTGAAAAAGAGCCTGCCGGTTTCGTCCAGCGTGACCAGATCGCCGGTTCTATACCACTCCTTGCCTTCAAAGGAAACAAAGGGGCTGGCCGGGCTTTCGCTTCCTGCCGCAAGGTAGCCGCTGAAAATGCTTGGGCCGCGAACCAGCAGCATGCCGCTTTCTCCTGTATTCGCCCTGCGGGCCAAGTATTCCCCGGTGCTTTGGGCCGCTTCCTCTTCCACAACCGGCAGGGCGCTTACCGAGGGCAGAACATGGCCGATGCTGCCTTCAACCGTAGCGTCCGGCCTGTTTACAGAGACCACGGGCGAGCATTCTGTAATGCCGTAGCCTTCGCACAGGGCAGCCTGCGGGCAGACGGCGGCGAAGTGGTCATACACATGCTTCGGGCATTTTTCCGCACCGGCAAAGGCATAGCGAAGGGTTGCCAGCGGATTGCCCCGGTGGGCTTTTGCCAGAAGCGCTTCCAGAAAGGTCGGCGTTGCGCCGAAAACCGTCAGCCCGAAATCTCGCACCATGGCGCACAGGCGTTCGCTTTCGGTGGGGTTGGCGTGATAGGCGGTTCGCACCCCGGAAGCGGCGGGCAGCACAAGCCCCACCAGCAGGCCGAAAGAGTGGAAAGGCGGCAGCATGGCCAGCAGTTTGTCCTTGCGCTGCACTCGCAAAACAGTAAGCACGTCGGCGGCGTTGGTCATCACATTACTGTGGCTCAGGGGCACGGCCTTGGGCCTTGCCTCGGAGCCGGAAGTAAAGAGCACCGCCGCTGTGGAGGGCACAGCGTCCCCTTTGAGCGTGTAAGGCAGGGGGGAGCAGTGGAGCGAGGCCTGGGCAAAGGCACGCAGCTTGTCCAGGGCGGTCAGCTTTTTGCCCAAGCTTTCCGCAGGCAGCCAGGTTACTGGCAAACCGTCAAGGTCTGTGCCGTTTTTACGCAACTGCTCCAGCAGGGCGGAAGCGGTGATGGCGTGGCGGATGCCGCACAGGGCGAGGCAGTGCTCAAGGTTACGCCTGCCCACTGTCCAGTTGATGAAGACCGGGGTTTTGCCCGCGTATAGCGCGGCCAGCCAGAAGACCAGGGCGGCAGGCACGGCGGGCAGCATGATGCCAAGACGCTCGCCGGGAAGGGGGGCTATCTGCCTGGCCAGGGCCAGCACACCGACGAGCAGTTCCTTGCGGGTGCGAAGGCCGGTACGGTCGGCTGTGAGCGGGCGTTTGGGAGCGGCGGCTGCGTTTTGAAAAAAGGCGTCCACGCAGGAAGACGCGCCGCCGGCAAGGTCCAGCGGCGCCTCGTCATCGTCGTCCGGAGCGAACCATGCTTGCGGAGCGCGGGTTTGGTCTGCCCCCTCCGGAGAAGCGGAAAGTTCGCCGCTTGCGGCGAGCAGGCAGTCGCCCACAGTGCCGAGGGCTTCCGGGCTGGAAATGCTGTGGCCAAACTCCTGCTCCAGGGCGGCGGACAGTTCCATGGCAGCCAGAGAATCCATATACAAATCCGCGCCAAGCTTCATTCCCGGGTCAAGGGGCTTTTCCGGCCCAAGGCCCGCGTGTTCGCGCAGCAGGGCGAATACCTTGTCGGTCATTTCCCGGGAAAATCGGGCCGGGTTGCTATTTTGCCCGGCCTCTCCCCAGGCCGGTTCGCCGGGAGCGGGGCCGGAAATGGAGGCGGAAGCGGAGGGCGGGGCGGGGAAAAAGGGTGTTTCCTTGCGCCAGAAGTAGCGAGGCACGAAAACGGGCGGGGTTTCGGCCTGATTGTAAAAATCTTCAAGGTAGCGGTTCAGGGTCATTTTGTCTGCATGGCGCGGCAGGTCTTTGGCTTCGACCACGGTAATTTCCACTTCGCGCCTGGGGGCAAGGAAAAAAAGGTTGCCGGGCAAGGAGAGCAGCCCCTTCCACAAGGTTTTGAGAAAGCGGGGGTGGCTGCCGCTTGCCCGACTGAAGCTGCTGCCCCACAGGCCCTTGCTGCGCACGAGCAGCACCCGGGCTTCGGGTACTTCCGCCAGAATCTGGGCGGCGGCCGAGTTGCCTCGCAGGGATTCCTGCGCAGAACGGTAAATGCGCCCGGACGGGTAGACAAGGATATTGTCGCCCTGTTTGACTCCCTGAATGATGTCTTTCATCCCCTTGTTCACTCCGTCAGACCCGCTTCGTCCGGCAATGGTCATGTCGGGAATAGTTACGGCGCGAACAAATTCAGCTATTTGCTGCCGCACAGGGCCGCGCAGTTGCGCTTCATCCACCAGGGGGCGCGGGGCAAGGCCGGCTAACTGGGAGTATAGGATAATCGGATCGATCAGGGCCGGATGGTTGGGCATTATCAAAAAGCCCGGAGATGGGGTGGCGGGCCGGGGCTCATTTACCGGGACCGGGCCGGCAGCTCCTTGGAGGTCAGGTGCTTTGGGGGAGCAGGTAATGTTTTCAAGCCCCTGCACGCGGACCCGATATCTCACAGACAGAAGCAGACGCAAAAAAAGGCCCAACGGACTGTGGGCACAGGAAGCAAGGGAGTTTTCGAGGGTATTCATCCGGGTACTCTGACGCGAAAATACAAAAAAGCAAAGCGAAAATGCTCGGGAGACTGCCTTCGTGGCCCCGTGCTTGATTATTTTCCTCTATGAGGGCATGAATATGTTACAAGGGGTTTCATAACAGGCCCGTGGTCTGTTTGTGAAGACCGCTCTGCCGAAAAACGTGGTTTTCGGCTCGCTGGCGCCGCCGGTTGCGGTGCGCCGGGCGCTTGTCCGGCGTTAGAAATCAAGTACGGGTCGTGAGGGTCCGGCGGGAGTCTAGATGATAGGGAAACACCTTCGCCATGTCTTTGGAGCTTTGGGTTATTCGCTGGACGGACTGAAGGAGGCTGTTCGTACGGAATCTGCCTTTCAGGAAGAGTTGGCTGCCTTGGCTGCGATTGCGCTCATTTCCTTCCTCCTTTTCCCTCCCGGTTACTGCCTTGCCCTGTGCGCCGCCTGGCTTTTTGTCATGGCCCTGGAGCTTTTGAACATGGGCATTGAAAGCCTGGCTGACCTGGTAACCAAAGAAATTCATCCTCTGGTGAAACGCGCCAAAGACGCCGCTTCGGCGGCCATTTTGGTGGGTATTTGCGCCAACGCCCTGTTGTGGGCGGGGGCGTTGTATCAGTGCTATTTGCAATAGAGCCTTCTTTTCCCGGCTCTTTCGCCTGCTTCATAAACGAGCCTTTGCTCATGGGAGAACTCTATGGACGCGGTTTGTATCAATACGGCCTGGTGCAAAGGGTGCGGCATTTGCGTTGCCTTTTGCCCCAAACAGGCCCTTGAGCTTCGCAACGACAAGGCCGTGCATCTACCGGAAAACTGTATTGTCTGCGGCATGTGCGAACTGTACTGCCCGGACCTCGCCATTCAGGTTGATACGTCCCAAAAAACCAGAAAGGCTTCCGGTAAAAAGAAGGAGGCGGCATAATGAGCGGGCGAAGGAAAAATGCCGCCAAAACGGTCGGGCAAAACACGCAGTCGGCTGAATCCTTGTGCTTCGTGCAGGGCAACGAAGCCTGTGTGCGCGGGGCGCTGTATGCGGGGGTGAGTTTTTTTGCCGGGTATCCGATAACGCCGTCCACGGAAGTTGCCGAGCATCTGGCCGAGCTTTTGCCGAAAAAGGGCGGCGTCTTTATTCAGATGGAGGATGAAATAGCCTCCATGTGCGCGGTTTGCGGCGCGTCGTTGGCTGGCGCGAAAGCCATGACTGCAACGTCCGGCCCCGGCTTTTCCTTGAAACAGGAAGCCATCGGCTACGCCTGTATGGCAGAAATTCCCTGCGTAGTGGTAAACGTGCAGCGCACGGGCCCAAGCACGGGGCTTGCCACCAAGGTCAGCCAGGGCGATGTGAACCAGGCCCGCTGGGGAACGCATGGCGACCACTCCATCGTAGTGTTCACAGCCTCAACCGTGCAGGATGTGTTCAGCATGACCGTCGAAGCGTTTAATGTAGCGGAAACCTACCGCACCCCGGTCATTCTGCTGCTGGATGAGGTTGTCGGTCACATGCGGGAAAAGCTGTGCATTCCGCAGGAAGGCGAACTCGATGTGGTGGAGCGACTGCGCACGGAAGTCAAGGCCGGGGTCAACTATCATCCCTATTTGCCAAGAGAAGACGGCAGACTGCCCATTTCCGACTTTGGGGGGGTACATCGCTACAATGTAACCGGTCTGTATCATGACATTTTCGGTTTCCCTACCGAAAACCCGGAGCAGGTGCGCAAGCTCATCTACCATCTGGTGGACAAAATCGAAAACCGCGCCCATGTGTTGGCTAGGTACAAGGAATATTATCTGGAAGACGCGGAGCATGTGATTGTATCTTACGGCTCGTCAGCCCGTAGCGCGCGGCACCTTGTAGAAGGCCGCCGGATCAAGGGCGACAAGATAGGCCTTCTGGAGTTGCAAACCCTGTGGCCCTTCCCGGCCCAGGTGGTTCGGGAAAAAACGGCCCGCGCCAGAAACGTGTTTGTGGTTGAAATGAACATGGGCCAGGTGCTTACCCAGGTCAAACAGGCGGTGCTCCACCCGGACAGGGTGTTCCTCGTCAACCGGCTGGACGGCATGCTCGTCACCCCCACTGATATCGGCCAGGTCATGCGCATCATCGAAGGAAGGGGGTTTTAATATGGCTTTCCGTTCATTTATCCGGGAGCGTTTTTTTCCGCATATCTGGTGTGCCGGTTGCGGTCACGGTATGGTTCTGAACGCCATTTTGCACGTTGCTGACGAACTTGCCCTGGACCAGTCCTCTTTGTGTATGGTGTCCGGCATTGGCTGCTCGGCCAGGATTTCCGGGTATGTGGATTTTCACTCCATGCACACCATGCACGGGCGCGCGCTGGCATGCGCGACAGGGCTTAAAATGGCCAGGCCCTCGCTCAATGTCTTTGTGCCCATGGGCGACGGCGACGCCACCGCCATTGGCGGGAACCATTTTATCCACGCCTGCCGCCGAAATATCGACCTTACCGCAATCATTTTCAACAACCGGATTTACGGTATGACCGGCGGGCAGTATTCCCCGCTTTCGGGCGAGGGCATTCTCGCTACCACCGCGCCTTACCGTAGTATTGACCCGGCTTTTGACACGGTGCAACTGGCCCTTGGCGCAGGTGCGAGTTTTGTGGCCAGGACCACCGCCTTCCACGTCAAGGAAATGCAAAGCCTGATTAAAAAGGCTGTGTTGCACAAGGGCATGTCGGTCGTGGAAATTCTGGTGCAGTGCCCGACGTATTTCGGCAGGCGCAACCGCCTTGGCGGGGCTGTTGAGATTTTGCAGAGCTATCGCGACGGCACCGCGTTGATCGGTTCGCAAAAACTGGCGGAAAACCCGGAGCTTATAGCCAGGGGCGTGTTCCGCGACGAAGTACGCCCGGAATATTGCGAGGAGTATGGCAAGGTTGTCGCCAGGGCCATGCAGGAGGCGCATAATGGATAGATACCGTTTTCTCATGTCCGGTTCAGGCGGTCAGGGCGTTATCACCATGGCCATCCTTCTGGCCGAAGCGGCGGTTTTGCATGAAGGGCTGGACGCGGTGCAGTCCCAGTCATACGGACCGGAAGCGCGGGGTGGGGCAACCCGCTCGGACGTTATTATCTGGGACCAGCCGATTTATTTTCCCAAGGTCAACCAGCCGAATTATCTGGTCGCCCTGACCAACGAAGCAGCGGGCAAATATCTTACGCTTATTCGTCCCGGCGGTCTGTGCCTCTATGACTGCGACCTGGTACAACCGGATAACAAGGTGGATGCGCGTAAAAAAGGGCTGCCTATGCACAGGGCGGTTATGGATGAGCTTGGCACTCCGGTAGCATTCAACATCTGCGTACTCGGCGCCCTGGCCACGCTTACCGGCGTGGTCGGCTTGTCGTCGCTGGAAAAGGTGTTGGAAAGTCGCTTTGCCAAATCGCACCATGCAGGCAACCTGGCGGCACTGCAGCTTGGGGAGAAACTCGCGAAACCATTTGTGGACTAACGCAGCAGGACAGGTTGAAAGGGAAAACGCCACAGAGAGGCAGTGCATATGAATATTCACGAGTATCAGGCCAAAAACATTCTTGCCTCCCATGGAGTGCCCGTGCCCGAAGGTGGAGTGTGCGATACGGCGGCAGAGGCTGTGGCCATTGCCGGGAGTCTGCCGGGGCCGGTGTGGGTGGTCAAGGCGCAAATCCATGCGGGCGGGCGCGGCAAGGGCGGCGGGGTAAAGGTATGTCGCAGTATCGCGGAAGTGGAGCGCGCGGCCACGGCAATACTCGGTATGCAGCTTGTCACCCACCAGACCGGACCCGAGGGTAAGAGAGTCAAGAAAATCCTGGTGGAACAGGGCACAGAAATCGAGCGCGAGCTGTATCTGGCCGTGGTGCTTGACCGGGGTGCGGAATGCCTGACTGTAATGGCCTCGCCTGACGGCGGCATGGATATTGAGGATGTAGCCCGGAACCATCCGGAGCGCATATTTACGGCCCGGCTGGACGGCGGTCATCACCTGTGGCCCTTTCAGGCCAGGAAGCTGTTGCAAGGCTGCGGGCTTGGCCCGGCGCATGTTGCGCAAGGCGGGCTGTTGCTGGAGAATCTTGTCCGACTATGTGCGCAAAAGGACGCCTTGCAGGTGGAAATCAATCCGCTGGTGGTCAGTGAAGACGGTCGCCTGATCTCGCTGGACGCAAAAATGCAGTTTGACGACAGCGCCCTGCGGCGGCACCCCGATATCGCGGCAATGGAAGACCCGGATGAGGCCGACCCGCTGGAGCTTAAGGCGGCAAAACTGGGGGTGAACTATGTTCGGCTCGGGGGCTACGTCGGCACAATGGTCAACGGCGCGGGGCTGGCCATGGCTACGATGGACGCTATCAAGCAGGCAGGTGCCGAACCGGCGAATTTTTTGGACGCAGGCGGCGGCGCAAGTGTGGAAATGGTCTGCAAGGGGTTTGAGGTGATGTTGTCGGACCCAAGGGTACGCGGCATTCTGGTCAATATTTTTGGCGGTATCCTGCGCTGTGATGTTGTGGCAGAAGGGGTAGTGCAGGCCGCCCGGCAGATGGACCTTTCGCTGCCGCTTGTGGTGCGTATGGAAGGCACCAACGTGGAAGCGGGGCGGGCCATTCTTGAGGCAAGCGGGCTTGATATTACCCCGGCTGCCAGCATGGCAGAAGCTGCGCGTCTGATTGCGGAAAAAACACGGGAGGCGCGGTCATGAGCATCCTGATTGATGAAAATTCCAAAGTGCTCGTGCAAGGGCTTACCGGGCGCGAAGGCCTGTTCCACGGCGGACAGATGCTGGAATACGGCACAAACGTGGTAGCGGGGGTAACGCCGGGCAAGGGTGGACAGAGCGTTCTGGGCGTACCGGTTTTTGATTCCGTAAAACAGGCGGTTGAGCAAACGGGCGCGGACGTCAGCGTACTTTTTGTCCCTGCCGGGGCCTCGGCAGATGGAGCCTGTGAGGCGGCAGAAGCGGGTATTCGTCTGGTAATTATGATAACGGAGCATATACCGGTGCTGGATATGGTCCGTTGCAAGGCTTTTCTGAAAGAGCGCGGCACACTGCTGGTAGGTCCCAACTGTCCGGGTGTAATATCGCCGGGCAAATGCAAGGCCGGTATCATGCCGGGATATATCCACAAACAGGGTGGTATTGGCTTGATCAGCCGATCGGGCACACTCACCTACGAGGCCGTGCACCAACTCACCAACGCTGGCCTTGGCCAAAGCACCTGCATAGGCATGGGAGGCGACCCCGTACCCGGCCTCAAATTTGAGGATCTGCTGCGTATGTTCCGCGATGACCCCCAAACCCGGGCAGTCTGCCTGATTGGAGAAATAGGCGGAGATAACGAAGAAAAAGCCGCTGCCTATATAAAAGAAAGCAACTACCCGAAACCGGTATTCGGCTTCATAGCAGGTCTCACCGCCCCCCCAGGCAAAAGAATGGGCCACGCCGGAGCAATAATCAGCGGCACAAAAGGCAGAGGTGAGGACAAAATTACCGCCATGCAAGAAGCAGGGATAACGGTAATCAAAGAACTGGGCCACTTCGGCCAACAGGTAGCCCAGACATGCAAAAGCCTCTTCCCTCAGGAATAGGCATAACAAACGCCTCATGCCTACGCTGCCTCGAAGCAATGTCCCTAGCCCGTTGCCGCCCAACCGCGTAATGAACAAGCACCCCCATGCCCAAACACACAACCCAAGCCACAAACATCAACCCAGTAAAAAAAAATCCAATTAACAAAAAAAATGATTGACGAGCCACGCCCCCTCGCGTAAATACCGACTTCGCGGCACCAACCGCACCAGCCAAGCGTCCCCATCGTCTAGCTGGCCCAGGACAACGGCCTTTCACGCCGTCGACAGGGGTTCAAATCCCCTTGGGGACGCCAAGAATTTCAACAGGTTACAGTCTCTTTTTAGTCTCGGAGCGACTGGGTTACAAGCTCCGGGTTACATTTCCCTCAAGGACACCAACTCCTTGGGGGATTTTGTTTTTCAGCAGATCACCCACAATCTGCCCTATGCCACTGCCGCCGAGCGCCGCCAGAATGTCGCTCTGGTCTGTGTACAATCCAGCACTTTTCACATAGGTGTCGGTCGTCGTCGCCCGGTAATGTCCCATCAGGACTTGCGCCGAGTTCAGGCCCGATCCCTCAAACGTGATGGCTGCGCTCTTGTGCCGGATCGCATGGAAGCCAAAGGGTTTTACCCCCGCTTTTTCGCACAGGTCTTTCATGAAGTGCCTGCGCTGTCTGAAAGGGTCGCCCATATAGCTGTCGCAATGCACTTGCATGAACACATTATCGACTTGGCAAGGACGAGCCTCTTTCCACCATGCCAGGGCTTTTATCAGTTCCGGGTGCATCTGGAGCCACCGGACCCGCTGTTGCCCATTTCCGGCCTTGTTGTCCGTCAAACGAACCTTCCCGTCAGCAAGGTTGACATCCTGCCAGGTCAGCCGGAACACTTCGCCTCTCCGAGCACCCGTAAAGTACAAGGTCAACAGAAAAACGAGGTCTTGGCCTTTGGCCTGCTGCAAAACCTTGATAACGTCCTCTTCCGAAGGAACGTACCTGTCCTTCCTTTTTACCGGAAAAGGCTTCACCTTGAGAAAAGGTGACATCACCTGGGGAAAGCCGTCAAAGAAGTCAGTTCCCCATGTCCATGCAGCCAGAAGATTTTTGCGGTACTTGTTGGCCACGTTTCCTCCCCGCTCGTCACTCAGCTTCGACAAAAATGCGTATGCCTTTGCCGAGGTGACCTCTTCCAGGGAGCCGATTTTCTCTTTGCCGCAATAAGCAAAGAAATCCTTCATAACCAACTTTTTCTCCACATGCGTCTGACGGCCCATGGTACGTTGCGCGTGGTCAAGGTAGCTATCACCCCAGGCCATAAGCCTTTCTAAGCCCGTTGGGGTCACTATGCCCGCCAGCGCCTTCTCCCGTTCCGTTTCCTCCCATTCTTTTGCGGCCCGCCATTCCGGGCCTCCTTTCTTTCCGGGCGGGAACATCTTGCAAGCGACCTGCTTGCCGTCGATTACCACCCGCGCCATCCAACGATTTCCTTTGTTCGGTCTCAAAGTCGGCATTGTTGAAGTACTCCAACACTGCTCCCCATTTGAAACGCCAGCGGTTTCCAATGCGCCTGCCGCCTAACGCGAAAGCTACCCTCTTCACTGTGCGAGGGTCAAGGCGCAGTTTTTCGGCCACCTGGCTGAGCGTCAAAATATCTTCCGGAGCGTATTCCATAGTATTCTCACCGCCTTTTTGTGGCGGATCATTCATTCGCCGGTGGCATTCCTGCCGATTGCTTTCCCGGCGCACCTTCGTAATATTTACTGACCAACTCCAGAACGGTATTACAGCCGTTCATGAGCAACATTTTTTCTTTATGCCGCCGTACACCGCTGTAGCTTATCCCAAGGCGCTCCGCGATTTTTTTATCGGCCATACCCGTCAGCATCAGTGCAAAGACCTCTTTGCCGCGAGGGGTCAACTTGAGGAAGTCAAGAGAGTGCGCTTCGTTTTGATAAAGAACGTGCAGCATTTCAATATTGCTATGAGCGCCAAGCAATTTTCTCATTGCGAAGAGATGGAAATGGACTGCATCGATCCCAATAGATAGTGCCACTGCAATATCTTTTGGGGCGGACCCCATTCAATATGAAGCTAAGAATTTTTTCCTGCTGCTTTGTAAGCCTTTCCATAATGATTCCTCCTGGT
>JAJDIC010000037.1 GCA_030266525.1 Desulfovibrio sp. OttesenSCG-928-G15
AAAATGCGCATTCTCGCCGTTCTTGAGCAATGCGGCTGGAAAAAAGGACAGACCGCGGAGCTTCTGGGTATCACCATGCGCACACTGCAACGCAAACTCAAGCGTTACGGGCTTGCCAAAAGAACCTGAGCCACCCGCGCCAATGCGACACACATGTCGCGTTTGTGAAAAAATGCGACAGATCCCGCTTCCACAAAATATGACCTTCAGCTTATTAATTATTCCAAGTATTTATCTATAAATACAACACCGCCCACGGCCTGGCAAAAAGCGGCACCAAGCGACACGGCTCAAAACAAGAGCTACCTAATACAGAATATTTTCCCTCCCGCTTCTTCCCCGGCAAGCCAGGACGAAGAAGTCCCGGCAACGCTCCGCAGCCCGCTGCGAAGCAGTTAATAACTTACCGCCCCTCAAGATTTTTTTTCGTTCTCCGGCTTTTGACAAAGCCTGGTCAAAGCCAGTGCGCCTCCCTTCGGCAAGATGCGATTCAGTCCGCTCCACAGCCCTTGTTCGCTTCACTAATTCGTATCAAATAAATCCATATTAAAACATACGGCAAACGACGTTTATGTCGTTTGCCGGTGCAGGCCGTGTTTGGGCATGGATGGGCATTTCCCCTGCATTATCGGCGGATTGTGCAAAAAATCACGTTTGGAATACTTCTTGTAGACGTACCGATGCACACGTTGCCCTTGGGGTAACAATGATTCTTGGTTCAGCGTGTATAGCGGCGCACCTTTCCCTGCAATTTGCACACTTTTGAAACACCGGAGAGACTTATGGGAGAAAACAAAGCAGCTTCACAACAGCCCGACCTCAGACAGGATCCGTACATCATCATTCCCTGTACCCTGATATTGCTTCTGATCGTCGCCGTTGCGATCATGAACCCGGAAGGCGCGGAAGCCATACTCAAAGGCATATACGGTCCCTTCGCCACCCACACCGGTGCCCTGTACCTATGGGTTACTTTCGGCATGATCGCCCTTTCGGCCTATTTTGTATGCAGCCGCTACGGCGACATCTGTTTCGGAGAGCCTGACGAGAAACCGGAATTCACCAATGGTGCATGGCTGGCGCTGATGTTTTGCTCCGGTGTTGCCGGCGCGGTCATGTTCTGGTCCATCGTTGAACCGCTCTGGAACATCGCGGCCCCGCCCCAATATGCGGAACCCCTTTCCCGCCAGGCCTTTGACTGGTCATTGAGCTATGTGCTTCTGCACTGGGGCCCTGTAACCTGGCCCTGGTACGTCATTGTCGCACTTCCCATTTGCTATATGTATCACAGGCTGCGCAAACCCGTTCTGCGCATCAGTGGCGTAGCCGAGCCGGTAATCGGCAAAAAAGCCACTGCCGGCTGGGCTGGCAGAGCCCTGGAAATCTTTTTCATCATCGGCCTTTTGTTCAGTAACACCGCGGTTATGGGCGTTTCCCTGCCCATCGTGGCCGAAGCGTTTGCCGCCCTTACCGGCTTGGAGAACAACTTCGGCCTGCAACTTGCCATATTGGGCGTCAGCGCCGCCATTTTCACCACAAGCGTTTCCCTTGGCCTGAAAGCCGGCATCAAAACCTTGAGCTACATTAACGCGGTTATCGCCGTATCCATGGTCACCTACGCTTTCCTTGTCGGCCCGAGCACCCAGATCCTGAACAACTTTACCAACTCCATGGGCATGATGGTGGGCAATTTCTTTGAAATGCTCTTCTGGACCTCCCCCTGGCAGGCAGAAAGCTTCCCGCAGGACTGGACCGTGTTTTACGCGCTGTGGATGGCAAGTTACGCGCCCTTCATGGGCCTCTTTATCGCCCGCATTTCCCGCGGGCGTACTGTGCGCCAGGTCATTCTCATGGGTATTTTCGGCGGCATCGCCGGCTCCTACCTCATCCACGGCGTATTCGGCACCTACACCCTGAACGCCCAGCATACAGGCCTCGTTGACGCGGTAGCCATTCTCAAGGCTTCCGGCGGCTCTGCCGCACTTATTGCCGTGCTGCAAACCCTGCCCCTGCCGCAAATCATTCTGGTGGGCTACTGCATGTTTTCCACCATCTTCCTGGCTACAAGCGTGGACTCCAGCGCCTATATCGTCGCCTGCGCCTCTACCCGCAAGCTCACGGTCGGTGCGGAACCCAGCCTGTTCAGCCGCTTTTTCTGGGCAATTTTGCAAACCGCGCTGGCGCTTGCCATCATCTGCATTGGCGGCCTCGGCGTTGTAAAGATATTCGCCAACTTCGCAGGTGCCTTGATGCTGGCACCGATTGTCATCGCAATCATAGCCTGGTTCAAGTTCATCAAACATCACGACATAGTGGAGGAAGAAGAACGCCTCGCGAAGCTGGAGAAAAAAAAGGCTCTGGAAGACCCGCTAGACTATCCGGATCCTGAGGATGTGGTGGACGTGCCGAAAACTGGTCTTGTCCGGCCGTAAATCTTCCTGCATCACATCCGCCTCCCAGCCGGGCGGTTTACACCAAAACCGCCCGGCCTGCCTCACAGCTTTCTTTCACACGTCATAATTGTCGCATAACAACTGCGACACCTCCTGCACAAGGAGGAACGCGTAATCCCTCCGGGGCCTTCCGGGGGAACAAAGGGATACTTTGGCTCGAATTTTGATACAGGCTTGCAACCCGACGCGCCGAAGTGGTATTCGGCGCAACGATGCGGCTTTCACAACCAACGAAAGGAACTCGAGGAGAATTTGCGATGTCCGTAAAAGCTAAACGCGCAGCATTACTGGGTTTTGACTGCGCCATTCCCAAAAGACTGGAAGCGCTTATGGATGAGGGCGTTCTGCCGAATTTTTCAAAGTTCAAGAAAACAGGCAGCTACATGACGGAAGGCTACAACCTGCCTACCGTTACCCCCCCATCCTGGGCCACCATCTGCACGGGCGCATACCCGCGCACCCATGGCGTGGAAGATTACTACTACTATCTTGAAGGCAGAAGCCTTGAGCACAAAAAGACCGTACAGGCCTTTGGCTCGGAAATTCTCACCGCGCAAACCATTTGGGACCGCTGGGACAAGGAAGGCAAAAAGTGCATCGTGGTAAACTACCCCATGGCCTGGCCGAGCAAGATGCAAAACGGCGTCATGGTTATGGGCGAAGGCATTTCCCCGGCAGAAACCCGCTGGATGGAAGAAGGTAACGCCCACCGCGAATTCCTTTCTTCCGAAAACGTGCTGGCTACCGACTTCTTCCCCATGGGCGCGCAAGTCTCCTTTGACAACGCCAAAGGCTGGGCCAACCTGCCCGACTGCGACGAGCCGCTGTCCTTCACCGTGGACATGGCTTTTCGCGAGTCCATGACCCCCCTGCAAAACCAGACCTGGCACGGCCTGTGCTGGGAAAGCGGCGACGACGGCTTTGACACCTTTGCCCTGTGCCCGGAAAAAGACTTCAAAACCGCCTTCTTCGTACTCAAGCAAGGAGAGTGGAGCGAACCCGTTGTCCATGATTTCACCGCCAGGGAAGACGGCAAAAAACTCAAGGGAACATTCCGGGTGAAGCTGATGGAGCTTTCCGACGATGCGGAAGACTTCAAGCTGTATATCACCGGCGTTTCCGGTCATGAAGGCTTTATCAACCCGGCTGAAGCCGCGAAAAGCATCGACTTTTCCAAGCAGGTCATTGCCAACGATATCGGTCTTGTCGCCTTTATGCACGGCATTATCGACATGGACACCGTGGTGGAGCTGTCCCAGTTCCACTCTGACTGGCTGATCAATGTCGCCACCAGCCTGCTTGCCGCCAACAAGGATTGGGACCTGTTCTACATGCACTCCCACCCCATTGACTGGTTCTATCACGGCTGGCTCGGTGAAATGGACAGCAAGGACGAAGTCGTTCGCAAACGCGCCTACGACATGGAGCGCAAAATCTATCAGATTGAAGACCGCCTGCTCGGCAAGATGATGGAAATTTTCGGCGATGACACTCTCGTCTGCATCACTTCCGACCACGGCGCAACCCCCATGGGCCCCATCCTGAACACGGCCGAAGCGCTCAAAGCCAAAGGCCTTTGCCACTACGAGCCGAAAAAGAGCGAAAACTACTGGGAAATCTACGAAGCCACCGAAGGCTTTGACTACGTTCTTGACGTTACCAAATCCGTAGCTGTACCCCAGCGCTATATGTTTGTGTACGTAAACCTCAAGGACAAATACCCCGGCGGTATCGTCGAGCCTGAAGATTACGAAAAAGTGCGCGACCAGATCATCGACGCCCTGCTCGACTACAAGCACCCCGAAACCGGCGAGCGCCCCGTGCTGCTTGCCGTGCGCAAGGAAGACGCCACGGTCTTCGGCATGGGCGGCGCTCAGGCGGGTGACGTTGTGTACGCACTCAAACCGCAGTATATGGCCGAACACGGCTACGGCTTCCCCACCGGCGAATCCGGCTGCGGCAGCCTGAAAAATATCCTGCTCTTCCACGGGCCGAATATTAAGAAAGACTACGTGTACACCCGCCCGCGCTGGCTTGCCGACATCGTGCCCACCATCTGTTACTGCACCGGCAACCCCGTACCCGAAGACGCCGAAGGCGGCATCATGTACCAGATTCTTGAAAACCCGAACCTCGTCGGGTAATTCTGGCGCGGCTTGTTACGATTGGGTCTCAGGCGACTGAGATGGGGGCTCTGCCCCCAAACCCCCGGCAGGGCGTTCACCCCCTGCACCCCGCATTGGGGGGGGGCGCTACCCTGCCGGGGAATGCCACTGATAGTTTGAACTGGCTCAGGCACACTACACGCCCGATTTTTCGGGCGGGAAACCACATATCAGAATAGAAAGGATCGTTGAAATGGCTGAAAAAAAAGCAATCGTTGTACTGACAGGGGCTGAAGTTGCCGCAAGCGGCAGCGCAATGGGCAAACTGCTGAAAAAAGGCGCGCTGCTCCCCAACTACACCGCCGGTAACGTGCTTGACGGCTCTGTTGCCGACGCGGAAATTACCCGCCTCGACCCGGCAGGCCTTGCCGAAGCCGTGGAAAAAGGCACCGCCCTGATGGTGGTTGACCTTGGCAGCGCCGATGCCGCCGGTCTTGACGCCGCCGTTGCCACCGTTCTGGAAGCCACCGACCGCAGAACAACCATCGCTGTTGCCGGTAAAAACGCCCTCGCCCTTTACGGTCAGGGCATCAACAACAAGGTCGGCACGGTTGAGCGCGCTGCAAGCGCGGCAGACGTTCTGCCTACCCTTGCAGCCGTATGCGAATTCCCTCTTACCGATCAGGCCACCGGCGCAGTGCTCTATCAGGCCCTGAAAAGCCCCAACGCCAAGCTGGACGAAATAGCCAAGCTGAAAGAAGCCCTGTCCCGCATGGAAGGCGCCCTCGCCCGCGATAACCGGGAGCCCTGGGACAAGCACGACTGCGCATGAGGAAACGGTGATTTTTTCCGTCTGGACTGCGTTGCTTTGCCCTTTTTTTCAGGGGGCAGGACAGAAGAGTCCAGCCCCCTGAAAAAAAGGACTTCGCGCCTTGCCAGACGGAAAAACTCACCGTTTCCTCGGCGTATACCGCTTACTGGGGATGAAGAAAAAAAGTTGCTTCGCTCCTTTTTTGGGGGAAAAGGCTATGCCTTTCTTGAGGAAGAAAACCGATATTTCTTGATGGCTACTTGATGGCTACTTGATGGCTAAAGGAATTCGCGCCTTGCCAGACGGAAAAACTCACCGTTTCCTCGGCGTATACCGCTTACTGGGATGAAGAAAAAAAGTTGCTTCGCTCCTTTTTTGGGGGAAAAACCGATATTTCTTGTTAGCTTATGCGTAAACAGGCCTGCGTTAGCGGGCCTGTTTACTTGGAGCGCAACCGGCATTACAACGGACAGCGCAATCACCTTGCGGCCGCGAGCAGCCATACTTCAACCATGAGGACAGGACTGTCATGTCAGGCGTTTCATCCGCATCCACAATTCCCTCGCAAACAGTCAGAGCCGACAACCGCGCCTTGCGGTACGCCCGGAAAGGCATCTTTCTGGCTCTGCTTTCCGGCCTCATTTTCGGTTCCGACGGCCTGCTCATTGAAAAGGCTTCCGAAATTTCCCCTTTTAGCGACCCCGCCTACTGGCTGCTCACCCCCCTGGTGTGCGCCGCGCTACACGACTTTTGCGCATCAGTCGCGGTTACGGCCTACAACTGGCGTACAGGACGTTTGCAGGAATTGTGGCGCAGTCTGGTCAGCAAACCGGGCCGGCATGTGATAGCGGGCGCGCTGATCGGCGCTTTTTTCGGTATGGGCGGCTATATGGTGGCTCTGCAACTGGCCAGCCCGGCCTATGTGCTTCCCATTACCACGCTTTACCCCGCTGTGGCCGCCGTGCTGGCCGTATTTGTCCTGAAAGAACGCATCCCGCTTCGGGCCTGGTTTGGCCTGTGTCTGTGCATTATCGGCGCGGGCGCTATCAGTTACATGCCGCCTGACGGGCAGACCGGCAATATGTTTTACTGGGGCTTGATTTTTGCAGCCATTGCCGCTGTCGGCTGGGGGGCAGAGGGCGTACTCGCCACCTCCGGCATGGATTTTATCGAGCCGGTCATCGCCCTGAACATTTATTACGCCATTTCCGCGCTTCTCTATGTGGCTCTGCTGGTGCCGCTGGTCAGCCTGCTGGCTTTCCCGGAAACAGGCCTTGCCACGCCGCTGGCCTTTATCAGCAGCAAGGGCGCGCCCTTTGTCATGCTGGCGGGCCTGTGCGGAGCCGGGTCCTATTTTTGCTGGTACAGCGCCATGAGCATGACCGGCGTCAGTCGGGCAATGGCCCTGAATATCAGCTATGCCTTATGGGGCATACTGCTTTCCGCCATTTTCACCGAAGTGCATATCACCACCACCCTGGTCGTGGGCGCGCTGATAATTTTCAGCGGTATGTTCCTGGTCATCGGCAACCCCAAAGACATGCTCAACCTGCGTAACTGCAACTAGCACTGCCTGCGCCGCGATTGGCGCAAGGCAAAAAACCGGAGCACCCATGCCACAAACACAACCGCCTTTCAAACTCGCCCTTGCCGCCCTTTTTCTGGACGGCGCACCACGCACAGCCATGGATGCCTATCAAGCCCTGCAGGGCGAATACGCCGCAAAAGCCTTCTTCACCCCGGAACTGGCGGCAAGCACCTGTCAGGCCCTGACATCCATAGGCATTTTTGACCGCTGCGGCCTGTCTGATGCGGGCGAGATCCTGTTCAAGCTCACCCGACACGGAACGGGCAAAGTGCGCGCTAACCTTGGCCTGCCGCCGCAAGACTAGCCCCGCCCCGCGAAACAGCGAAAAAACACATCCGCGTATAAAGCCTCCGCATGGGCTTTGTGCGCGGATGTGCTTTTGTGTGACATTTGCCACAGACAGGGCGCGCAAGAACTGTTACCCCGGTACGTCGGCAAAGCATTATAATTTTGAAAGGCAGTAAGATCCGTCTAAGACGCGTTCCGAAAGCCTCTTTCCAAGATGACGGTCGGTCCCTACTTCCTGTAGGGACACTCCCTATCGGGACTCGCTTTGCGTCGTCGGCTGCGGCCTCCTGGCAGTCGAGTCCCTCCGCCCGAGACAGGGCGGGGGCCGACGTCCTGTCGGCCTGTGGTGCCACAACAATGCGATTGCAAATATAATCAATGCCCCAAAACGAGGTTGCAATGAAAAGCTATACCGCAAAGGCAATCAAAACACTGACCTCCCAAAAGGCCGCCGGCCTGCACAGGCTTGTGCAGTACGCTATGCTTGTCTTTTTCATCTATGTTGCTGTCGTGTTCTTTTTTTATTTTCAGTATATTACCGGCGCAAGTGATGTGCAGGTGGTAAAGCCCGCCGCAGTGGAAGCCTTTTTGCCCTTGAGCGCCTTCATCGCGCTCAAGCGGCTCATCTTTACCGGACAATACGACCTTATCCACCCCGCCGGGCTGACCATACTGATGATGGCTATTGCGCTGTCCTTGCTGCTGCGCCGCGCCTTTTGCGGTTATCTTTGCCCGTTGGGCGCTGTTTCCGGCCTGCTGCACAGGCTGGGCCTGCGGCTCGGAATCAGCGTGCGGCCCTGGAAATGGCTTTCCCTCCTGCTCAGCCTGCCAAAATACTATCTGCTCGGGCGCATACTCTTGATGTTCGGCGGCATGAGCGTCAACGATATCGGCGTGTTTTTGCGCTCCCCCTACAACATGGTGGCAGACAGCAAAATGCTCCTGTTCATGCGCGACCTGAGCCCGACCATGTTTCTCGTACTCGCGGCGCTGATAATCGGCAGCGCGATCATACCCGGCTTCTGGTGCCGGGGCTTTTGCCCATACGGCGCGTTTACCGGGCTGTTTTCCATGTTTTCCCCGCTTGCCGTCAGACGCGATGCGAAAAGCTGCATATCTTGCAAGCGCTGCGCAAAAGCCTGTCCCTCGCACATTCCCGTACACGAAAAAACCCGCATATCCGGCCCGGAATGCGTTGGCTGTGCGGAATGCACCAGCGCCTGCCCGGTAGAAGGCTGCCTCAGCATGCGCCTCGGCTACACCAAAAAAGCCGCAGCCCTGCCCTGGTGGGGCATATGCGCCGCAACCCTGAGCCTCTTCCTCGGCATCTACCTGTGGGCCAAACTGACCGGTCACTGGGACTCTTCCATGCCCGAATCCATGCTGCGCATGATGCACATGCGAGTGCTACAACAGTAATACCCCAATATGGTATGCGCTCAGCCAACGCCACACCCCAAATGAGGGGTCAAGGGGAAATCATTTCCCCTTGCGGGTTCCAAGGGCAGAGCCCTTGGCGGGGTCCAGGGGCAGAGCCCTTGGCGGGGTCCAGGGGTAGAGCCCCTGGCCCCCGGAGGCAAGCACTATGACAATTGCAATTACAAATAGAATCAGACCAAAAGACCGCGCAAAGCGTCCAGCCCTTCGCCGGTTACGGAGCTGACATAGTACAGCTCCTTCACTCCGGCGCTCTGCAAGAAGCGCGCGGCCCGGTCGGGGCGGGCAGTTGGCGAGTCCATTTTGGTGATGATGCCGATGATGTGCTTGTTGAAAAACGAACAGCACAGCGGCGGATACAGGCTGATATTCCGCTCTGCGCTTTGCAGCAGAGCCATGATGTCGCAGCCCGTGGAAGCGGTGATAATGGCGGGGTAAAAACGCCGGTTTTCAAGAAACTCTCCCGGCGTATTGATAAAAGGGCCGTGGTACTGCACGCTCATGGCCCTGGAGCTTGCAAATTCGTTGTCGCTCATGGCGCGGATGAGCGAGCTTTTACCCGCACCCACTTCGCCGATGAGCATCATTTTTTTCATGGCCGACTTTTTTACGAGCGGGTCAGGGATGCGGTGGAATAGCGCAGCACTTCGTCAAAATACTGCAGCACGCCGTTCAGTGAAGCCTCCACGCTGGACACATCGCCCGTAACCAGAAGCGACCCGCCAAAGCGATCCAGAAAGCCTATTTCCACAGCAGCCGCCTTTGTGGCGATATCCGCCGCAATAATCACGCTCTCACTGGGCGTAATGGTCAAAATGCCCACAGCATTGGCCGTTTCATCGTCAAGGCCCAGCTGACGGTAAATGCCGCGCTGCGGATTGGCGATAAGATGGGCCAGGGAAACCTGTTTCCCCGGTACGTACTCCTGAATGACCCGCTGTTTGCTTCCGTCGTGTTCGTAATTGGCCATGGTTTTGTGCCTCCGGCGGCTTAAGGGCAGAGCCCTTAAGAATCCCCTCCAGGGGGCCTCCCCTGGACCCCGCAATTGGGGCTTCCTGATACTTTGCGTTACCGGCTTTCGGGACGTGGTGTTATATCAAGGTTTGTTTGAACTCTTCGCTTGGCGAGGGAATGACCACGTGGCTGAGAACCGGACCGGCCTCGCCTACCCCGGCTACGCCCGCCGAAACCGCGGCCTGTACCGAGGCCACATCGCCGGTCATGGTCACGAAAGACTTTCCGGCAAGGCCCGCTGCGGAGCGTATTTCCAAAAGATATACCGACCCGGCCTTGGCGGCTGCGTCCGCAGCAAGAATGCATGAGGCCGTGGTCATGGTTTCAATAACCCCCAGCGCGCTGATCTTTGCCACAGGGCCGGTGCCCGTAAGGGCCGGAATGACGTCTTCATGCACGTTGGGAATGATGAAGTGGTCCACACACATATCTTGCGCGATGCGTCGTCCGGCCTCTACCGAGCTTTTTACCGACCCGACATCGCCCGTTATCACAATAAGGTAGCGCCCCGGACAGGTGGTGCGGGCCATTACCAGGCTCACGGAAGAAGCCTTGACCATCTCGTCGGCAGTGTGCATGCCCATGGCAATGCTGTTAAGCTCTATACAGCCGATTGTGCGTAAATTCATGTTGTCACCTACATTCCGGAAGCGCTGATGGTTACCAGTCCGTTATCAATGCTCTGCACCGTTCCGTCAATAGAGGCATGCACGCGCGCGCCCATGGCCCCGTCGGGAATTTCACCGACAAGATCGCCACAGCGCACCCTGTCGCCCAGTTTGACCACACAGGAAGCCGGTGCGCCTATGTGCTGGCGAAGGGGTATGGTGACCGCGTTCGGGTGTAACTCGCCTTCATAGTGCGGGTGGGTGTCATACGCACTCAGCCCCAGGCGCTGGACAAGGCGCGAAGTGGGAATGTGCCGCATGCCCCGGAATGCGCTCGGCTGGGGTTCCTTACCAGAGGCTTCCCAGCGCACCCCCTCTTTCATGAGAACCTGCTTGATCTGGGCGTTCACTTCTCTGGGCGAAACAAACATCGGGCAGGCAAACTTCTCGCAAACGCCACACTCGGAACAAAGAAGGGCTTCGCGGGCAATCGGGCTTTCCACAATATGATCCTTGTGCACCCGCATCAGTTTGTGCGGATGCAAAGAATGCCCAAGCAGCCGTCTGGGACAAAGGTCCGTACACATGGAGCACTGGCAGCAAATGGTAGCGGTAATCCGGCGCACCGTTTCCGGGTCCATGATTTTACGCGCCACTACAGTATGATCGGGCGGCAGGACAATCAGTCCGCTGGTGGTTTTTGTTACCGGGCGGTTTGCATCGGGCAATACCCGGCCCATCATCGGGCCGCCATCCACAATTTTGTAGTCGCGAACAGTCGGGCCGCCCGCCCAGGCCAGAACCTCGGCCACCTGCGTTCCCACAGGCACCTTGAGTACCGCGTGTCTTTTCACTTCGCCGGTAACAGTCAGGTAGCGGTGGGTTACCGGTTTGTCCTGCATGGCAAGCGCCAGGTTGTACAAGGACTCAACATTGGCAACCACCGCGCCTACCTGCAAAGGCAAACCACGTTCCGGCACCGTGCGGCCAAGCACTTCATTGACCAGCACATGCTCGTCGCCAGCCGGATAAAAGTCACCCAGCTCAAAAACTTCCAGTTTGCCCGCACCGTCACGGGCAACAGCGTCCCGTACGCTTTGCATGGCTTCGCGGTGCTTGCCCTTTAAACAGACAATGCCCCTCGTGGCCCCGGTACATCCCATCAGGCTTTTCAAACCGGACAGCATGGTCGCGACTTCAGCCTGCATCAGGTGAGGGTCGCTCATGAGCAGGGGCTCACAGGAAGCGCCGTTCACCAGCACAGTGTCTACCGTGGCGTCAGCCTTGACGTGGGCGGGAAGACCGGCACCACCGGCCCCGACCACGCCTGCATTGCGTATTTTTTCCAGAATGGTGGCTTTCATGTGTGTGTGCCTCCGGCGGCCAGAGGGGCTCTCCCCCTCCGGACTCCCCGCCAGGGGCCTCGGGCCCCTGGACCCCGCGATTGGGGGGTTGGTGTAATCATCAGGTGGTTGCGCAATCGCGGCCTGTTACGGGCCAGCTACCGGGCCGGGTGCCGCCCACCTACCAGGCTTCTTCCAGAATCATTTTGATGTCTTCGCCGGACGGGCGGCGCGGGTTGCCGCCCGTGCAGAAATCGTCCAGGGCGTTGCGCGAAATACTGTCCATGTGCTCGCGGAAAACATGCCCGTCAATCTGCTTGCCGCCGGGGCGAAGTTCGCTTATCCGGGCGGGAATGCCCATGGAGCGGTTCAACTCGCGCACGGCCTCAATCAGGCTGTGCGTGCCTTCTTCCACAGTGGCGGAAGGCATTTTTTCGCGTTTGGCAATTTCCCAGTATTTCACGCCCACGTCAAAACTGTTGTAGCGAATGACGTAAGGCAGCAAGACCGCGTTGGCCAGCCCGTGCGGAATGTGAAAAATGCCGCCCAGGCTGTGCGCGATGGAATGGGTTATGCCAAGACCGCTGTTGTTGAAGGCCATGCCTGCCATACATGAGCCAAGCTGCATCATCTCGCGCGCTTCCATGTCGTCCATGTTCTGATAAGCACGATAAAGGTAGGTGAAGACATAGCGAATGGCATACTTGGCGTATATGTCGGTAAAGGCGTTGGACTGACGCGAGGTATAGGCCTCTATGGCATGCGTGAGTACGTCCATGCCGGTTGCCGCGGTAACGCCAGGCGGAACAGTGCGGGTAAAACGCGCGTCCAGTATGGCAATATCCGGGATAAGCAGTTCGTCGTTAAGCGGTATTTTCACCTCATTGGCCTTGTCGGTAATAACCGAAATGGCCGTCACTTCCGCGCCGGTGCCGCTGGTGGTAGGAATGGCCACCAGGGTGGGCTTGCCCTGTTCCGGCGCGGCCTTGTAGGAAAAAAAGGCTATGGCCTTGGCCGCGTCAATGGCCGAGCCGCCGCCCAGGGCGATAACCAGATCGGCCTTGTCCTGCATAAACTGCACCGAACCGGTGGTCACGGTTTCCAGCGAAGGATCCGGCTCTACCGCGTCAAAAACACGGTATTTGATACCGCGCCTGTCCAGGTGGCTTTGCACCCGGTCGGCAAATCCGGCCTTGACCATGAACGGGTCGGTCACGATAAATGCCTGCCTGGCGTCAAGCTCTTCCAGGGTTTCCAGAGAATACTTGCCATAGCAGATTTTGGTTTTTCCATAAAATTGCACAATAACTCTCCTGAGTTACTCTGCGGTCTGAGGAAAACCTCCTCGCGGCCGCCGGGTTGCGGTTTATCCCTTTGTTGTGAAAGCGCGGCCTGAGCGGCGCTTTCCGGTTATTTCTTCTTGGGCAGAATCGTTTCCACTTCACTATGCGGGCGGGGAATAACATGCACGCTGACCAGATGGCCCACGCGCTCGGCAGCCACGCTGCCCGCATCCGTGGCGGCCTTCACGGCGGCAACATCGCCACGCACCATCACGGTAACCAGCCCGCCGCCAACCTGCTCGCGCCCGAGAAGGGTAACGTTTGCAGCCTTGACCATGGCATCCGCAGCTTCTATAGCGCCAACCAGACCTTTTGTCTCTATCATTCCGAGTGCTTCAAGATTCATACTGTTCTCCCAGATCTGTTCTGCCGAAGCAGGGTAAATAAACAATTCCCACAATAATTCCCAACTTTCGCGCTACCGTCCCCCATTTGCGGGATCCGGGGGGGCACCCCCTGGCGGAAAGTCCAGAGGAGAGGCCCGCGTGGTCATTTTCTGAGCAATATAGACCGTAAGGCCCGCTCATCGACTACTGGGGAAGCCCTCTTTGACCCCCTCTGACCGCCAAAGGATCAATACACAGAAAGATTTTCCTTCAAGGTCTTCACCATTTCCAGGCTCATGGCTCTCAGTTCTGCCGGGTCGGTGATATTGTATTCCTTTTGCAGGGTGGCTGCCACGGCAATGAGAATTTCTTCGTCTTCCGGCGCAGCACAGGCGCACTTGCCCTCACTGCCCTGGGCACAGGCGCAGCCGCCGTTGGCCTGGGCGCAGGATTGGCCCGCATGCCCGCAGCCCGGTCCGAACACAATTTCCACTTTGCGCGCCGCAAGCGCATCTTTGGCGCCGGGGGTAAGAATTCTTGAGCCGTCCATGTAAAACCTGCCGTCATTCGCGCAAAGGAATTCGTCAAGATTATCAACTGTTACAAGCTGTTTTGCCATTTTTACCTCGTACCGGTTAATGCCGTAAAGACCGCCGCGTCGGGGCGCGCAATCAAGCATGTTTCCACAAGTTTTTCGCCCAGGGCTTCTTCCGCCGCTGCCATGCCTTCTTTTACCGAGGCCACGTCGCCACTGAGCACGAAATAGGATTTGCCCATGATGCCGGTTCCGGCAACAAAGCGGGCAAGAATGATGTTTGAGCGCTTTACGGCCTGATCCGCCGCCAGAATTCCGGCTGAAACGTTACGCGCCTCAACAACCCCCAGGGCTTCACCGGGCGTTGCAATCTGCGGCCTTTTCAGCGCTTCAATAACCTGTTTGGCAATACCGGAAATGACTATGGCGCTGATAAGCTTGCGCCCGGAATTCCGAGCCGCGTTCACGGACGTTTCAACAGACTGCCGGTCACCGGCTATCTGGATATGGTAGCGCCCGCCGCACAGGGGCGCGGCGCGGACAAGTTCCACGGTGGCGGCCTTGACCATGCCGTCGGCAAGACCGGCGCCCGCGGCAATGCTGGAAAGTTCAACGAGGCCCAGGGTATCCATGGCTTAGTCCTTGTCTGCCTTGGCTTCATCAATGATGCCGATAATAGCCGCGTCAACCGGAATATTGTCTTCACCCAATGCGCGGCGGGCGGCACTGCCCGTGGCTATGAGCACTTTTTCGCCAATGCCCGCGCCAACACAGTCCGCAGCCACAAAACTGTCCTGCGCCTCGTCACTGTCTTGCGGCACCGGCTTGACCACCATGAACTTCAGACCGTTCAGGGAGTCCTGCTTGCGCGTGGACCAAATATTGCCGATTACCATGGCGATAATCATATTCCACCATCCTTTGCGATATGGATGCCCAGCTCCTTGGCCATATCCCGGGCAAGGGCGGTTACAATGCCTCTGACCGGAACAGAAATCGTTGTGACACCGTGTTCGGCAGCATATTCAACGTCTTTTCCCGTGATCAGGCAAGTGACCGGGCCGCTGACGCCTGCATTGCCGGAAGCCGCCAAGCCACTGGCGCTCTGGGCTGCGATAAACCTTGTCAGGCCGAAAGAAGCCAGGGTTTTCTCGTAATTTTCATACAGCCTGTATAGGGCCGCAGGTGCGTTGGCCGCCTGACGGGTGTATGTAAATTCCAGCACTTCCACTTTCTGCCCCGCCAGTAAAAGCTCCAGCACCTTGCGCGTAACCGGCCCTGTGGCCCTTCCGGTTGCAAGGGCGGCCATGTCGGCGCAACAGATTGTGGGCAGAATATAGCGGTCAAATACCTGATTCGCCTCCGGGCCGGTAAAAAACTGCAAACCAGCAGTAGGCCCGAAAAGTCCGCGCATCCACGATTCCATCTCCACCCTGCCCGCAGCGTCCGGCGCGGCCAGCACCAGCACGCGCGGAGTGGGCCGGGCAGCCGGGCCGGGTGCAGCGCCTGCGCCGGGCAGGAGCGCGAAAGGACGATCTGCGCGCAGCTTGGCCAGAACGTTTTCGGTTATGGTGCGAACCAGGGCTTCGTAATCCATTGCTACCACTCGCAATTCAGGGCAATTCCCAGGGGGGTGACCAGAAAGGGGTTGGCCGGTTTATACACGGGAATGCCCACTTCCTTGGCAATTTCCTTTTCCATGTCTGTCAGGCAACAGGTGCCGCCCACAAGATAGATAGCCTGCACGTCGCGCCCCGCGATATGTCGGGCTATGATGGTGCCCATTTTTTGCAACACGGGCCGCACCACAGGCATGATCTCTTTTTGCCGTTTGGGGTCTGTTTTGATGCCTTCGGCTTCTTCTAGCGATACATTGTAGTTGCCCGCCAGAACCAGACTCAGGTGAGTGCCGCCGGTCGCTTCATCAGCCACGTACACCACCTTGCCGTCTTTCAGCACGGAAAGGCCTGTTGTACCGCCGCCAATGTCCACAATGGCACCGTCCTTGATATGCAAAACGGCATTGGCGGCTGTTGGCTCGTCCAGCACGCCGGTCACTTCAAAGCCTGCTCCTTCTGCCACATGCCTGTGCGTGGCAGAGGTGCGTTCGTCCGTGCCCGGGGGCACGGCAATGGCCGCGTGGGTCAACTCGCAGTGCAGGCGTTCTTCCAACCTGGCTTTCAACTCCCTGACAATACGCCCGGCCCCCACATAGTCCACCACGATACCGTCGCGTATAACCTGAGCGAACTGCATGGCGCAGGCCACGGGTTTTTTCTTGGAATTCAAGACCACCAGCACGATATACGCTGTGCCAAGGTCAACCCCGACATACAGCTTCTCGCCGGGGGTAATCTTGCGGGTTTTCTTGACGCAGGCCTCAAGAGCGCCGATTTGCGCATCAGCAGCGACAAAGTCCATCATATCTCCCGCCTTTGCCGACAAGTACGCCGAAAACAGTTTTGTCCCATCCGGCGCTATTGCCTTCGTCAAAGTCAATGTGCATGGACAATTTGAAATTCGGATTCACGCGAACCAGCACGTCGTCCAGAATAAGCGGACGGGTGCTTTCAATGCGCACGCTGACAAGATCGCCGTCAGCCACATGCATGCGGGCCGCATCTTGCGGAGTCATGTGAATGTGGCGCGAAGCCACTATCAGACCCTTGTCCAGCGCGGTAACGCCCTTTTCCGAGGCCAAAATCACGCCGGGGCTGCCCGCGACATCGCCGGATTGACGCACAGGAGCGTCAATTCCCAGAATACGGGCGTCTGTTTTGGAAATTTCCACTTGCGAAGCTTTGCGGGCCGGACCAAGAATGGCCACGTTGTCAATAACGCCCTTGGGGCCGATAAGGCGCACCCGTTCTTTGCACAAAAACTCGCCCGGCTGGGAAAGATCGCGCACATGCGTAAGCGGCGCACCAAACAAGGCCTGCACGTCTTTTTCGCAAAGATGCACATGCCGGGCCGAAAGTTCTACCGGAATAGGCTCTGCCTGGCTTCCGGAAGAGGGATAGAACGACGGGCTGGCCGCAGGGGCGGCGCACTGGTCTGCCAGTACGTTTCGCACCACCTTGTCCAGGATTTCCCTGATGGCATTCTCGTTCATAAAAACTCCAAAACTCTGGTAGGGGTGAGCTTGCTGCCGGAAGCAGCGGGAAAGGGAAATGCTTTTCCCCTTCCCGCTGTATGGACTTCTTATTCCAGACCCTTGGGCAGAATCGTTTCCACTTCGGAGTGGGGACGGGGAATAACGTGTACGCTGATCAGTTCGCCCACAGTTCTGGCAGCAGCAGCGCCAGCGTCTGTAGCCGCTTTTACCGCGCCCACGTCGCCGCGAACCATAACCGTAACCAGACCGCCGCCTACCTGGGTGCGTCCAATCAGATTCACGTTAGCCGCTTTAACCATGGCATCCGCCGCTTCTACCGCTCCAACGAGACCTTTGGTCTCAATCATTCCCAATGCGTTAGACATGCTGTTCTCCTTGTGAGGTGATTGTTCTCAGATTTTTTTGCCTATAACAACCGTAATTTATACCATCTTCTTGAGCTGTTCGATAATGATCGCAGTAATGGCGCTTACGTCCACCCCTGCCGGGTCGCCCGCGCCGCCCATCACTGAGGACGAGGCAGCGTAATTTGCCGGTGCGGGCGCATATTGGGGCGCATTGTACGATGGCGCAGCAGCGTAGTTAGTACCGCCGAGATCATACACCACACGCCGGATATTCAAAAGGTTCAAGGGAGTGACGTTATCCGAAGTGGCGCTGCCGCCCACGGTTCCGCAGCCCAGGGTCAAAGAAGGGAACAGGCTGGTGGAAAGGCCGACCGCGCCATGCGTGGACGGGGTGTTTACCAGCATCCGTGAAACCGGCTTTTTCAGACCGAACTCGCGAATAACCTCTTCACTTCTGGAGTGGATGGCGAGGGAATGGCCTATGCCGCCGTTTTCCAGGAGCTTGATGCACAGTTCACAGGCCTCACGCCAGTCGCTCACCACGTAGTAACCCAAAAGGGACGTGAGTTTTTCCTTGGAAAACGGAAACTTGGGACCTACGCCGGGCTCAGCGCCCACCAATATCTTTGTGCCCGCAGGAATGTCAATTCCGGCTTTCTGGGCAATATAGGCTGCGTCGCGCCCGACAATTTCAGGGTTCATGCTGCCGCCGGTGCGTTCCATCACCGCTTTGACCTTTGCCAGCTTTTCGCCCTCAAGGAAATAGGCACCATTGGCAAGCATGGCGGACTTGACCCGGTCTGCTATGCAGGCGTCGGTAATAATGGCTTGCTCGGAAGCGCAAATGGTGCCGTTGTCAAAGGTTTTGCTGGCAAATATTTTGGCCACCGCATCGTCAATATCGGCAGTGCGCTCGATATAAGCCGGTACGTTTCCGGCGCCCACGCCCAGGGCGGGGGTCCCGGAACTGTAGGCGGCCTTCACCATACCGGGACCACCGGTGGCCAAAATAAGGTCAACCACGCGCATCAGTTCTGCGCTGCCCTGCATGGTGGGCACGCTCATGAAGCTGACCATGTCAGGTGAAACATGGCAGGCGCGCAGTGTTTCCTGGATTATCTCCACAGTGCGGGCAATGCATTTCCTGGCGCTTGGGTGCGGGGTAAACACAATGGCATTGCCCGATTTCAGGGAAATAAGGGTTTTGTAGATAACCGTGGAAGTGGGATTGGTTGAGGGAATAATACCCGCAATCACGCCCATGGGCACTGCGATTTCCACCAGCTTTTTGCCGGGGTCTTCGCTGAGAACGCCGATGGTTTTCATATCCTTGATAGCCGCCCAGACTTTTTCACTGGCAAGGATGTTCTTGATTTTCTTGTCCTGCGGTTTGCCAAAGCCGGTCTCTTCTACGGCGAGGCACGCAAGCTCCTCGGCCCGGGCAGCGGCGGCTTCCGCCACAGCCTTGACTACTGCGTCCACACGGTTTTGGTCGAGCTGGCTAAACTCGGCCATGGCAACGCGGGCCGCGCGTACAAGGGCGCGCGCCTCCTGAATGGACAACAAGTCCTTATCAACCATAGGGATGTTTTTACTTTCCATAACTAACGCTTCTTCCTGGTTGAGTTGTTCTTATAAACTTCTTTCGTCGTTATTTCTTTTTGCCTGACGGCTTGCTTTTTTTCGGAGCGGACGCTTTCGCTTTCGGGGCGGAAGCCTTTGGGGCCGGCGCTGCCGGGACAACCGGCTTTGTAGCGACCGGCGCAGCAGGCTTTGCCGGGGCAGCAGGAGCCACAGGAGCCGAAGCCGCTTCCTTTACCACGCCTTTTTTGGCTATAATTTTTGCAAGCTCGCTGTCCGGCCGGGCAATGACGTGTTTGGAAACCACTATCGCGCCCGGAAGGCGGCCCAAAGAGGCGGCTGCGGCATCTACCGCTGCCTTCACGGCTGCCACTTCGCCGGTAACGCTGATGGTTACCAGCCCGCCCGAGGCCAGGCTCTTGTCCACCAGAGTCACATCTGCGGCCTTAAGCATGGCGTCTGCGGCTTCAACAGCCGGGAGCAGCCCCATGGTCTCGATAAAACCCATTGCCTTCATCATGCAGAATTCTCCTTGAAGCCCTAGTGATATGCCGTGCTTTTGCTGTCGTAAAAGCA
>JAJDIC010000038.1 GCA_030266525.1 Desulfovibrio sp. OttesenSCG-928-G15
TCCGTCAGTCCAGCCGCGAGGAAATCCGGCAAAGGCTTCCCGCTCTTCAGCGTCCAATATTCTGAGTTTTTTGAATTTTTCTTCCCAAATATAACAATCACGGGAATCGTATCGTGTTCTGTGCGTAGTAAGAGCCGGAATGACCTGCCGCGTCCCAAGCTGCGTCGTATAAGCCCCTGCACCATCCGAGAACTCCGGAAAGAGGCTTCTGACGCTGCTCCCGGCTTCTTGACGTAATCCGACAATGAAATCTCTTTGCCGGCTTTGTCCCGTATACGAAGCGGCGTCCATCCGGATAACAACTGTTCCGTATCCGATGGCCTCCAAAGCGGCAGAAAAGTGTGAAACAGTTGATGCAGGAACATTTTCGCGGACCACCCCCCAAGGCTGGAATCTTCCAGCCAGGGCAAGGCAGTATCCGGACATATCGGGATGTTTTGACGCGCCGTTGCTTCTGGCTCGGGAGTGTTTTGGACAGGGGTCGCCAAAGGTGAAGACATCGGCATACAGGCCGCATGTGTCTGCCCAGGTGCGCACATCCCGATGTTTTGGAATATTTGGGAATTTTTTATTAAGAACCGACAAGCATTGTTCATTTTTTTCAACCTGATACAAACATTTACATCCGGCGTGGATAAACCCCAGACTGAAGCCACCAATCCCGGCGAAGAAATCAACGAAGGTCATTACTGAAGTCGTTGTCACGCCGCCAATCCCCGCCTGATCCGTTCCTGTTGCCAATAGTCAGGCCACAAAACGGATTTGAATAACGCCTTGTGATTCACCCAACGGCAAAACAGGCGCTGTTTTATGGTAGGTGCCGCTTGGTTGGCGAAATCCCTGTAGGCCTGCGCGAAAGGTGCGAGACCCAAACTGCGCAGGAACATGATCCTTTCGTAGGCTTCGTCCACGTCCGTAACCAGGACGTAACAAAAATATTCTTTTGGCCTGGCTCCCGCAGTGCGTAGAAGACGAACGGCTTTTTCCACGACCGGCATCTGGCCTTTCTGATCGCAGGCCAGACGCAACGGCTTGAACCAGCCCAAAGCGGCCAGACGGCGGGCTATCGGCCCATCAATGCGTCTGGCGTCAAGCCCTTGATTAAAATCAACGCGCAGGCCGAGCCGGATCATTTTTTCGATTTGAGCTACGCCGTGGTCATGGGCCAACACATTGTTATCCAGCAATACGACATACCGGTGGCGGCAAAATTCCTCGACATCAGCGTGAGCGCGAACTCCCCCCTCTTTCCGGGGAACAATGCACCAGGAGCAGGTGTTGGAGCAGCCCCGCGTTATGAGACCCAAACTGTATTCAGGTTCGGGCCGTTTTCGCCTGCTGTTCCGTCGCTTATGCACATGCCGGTAGATTGAGTAATCAGGGCAGATATGCTCCACCGCGTCAGGCAGAGTGGTGAAAATGCCGTACCCGGTGCCGGATTTGATCGCCCACGGCGGCAGGCTGGAATCTTCCGAAGTCCATGAAAAGACTTTGCTGGAAAACACCCGGTCGTACAGTGCGGCGTCATCAGGCGCGTACCACACCACTTCATGCCCCTGCTGCCTGTGCCATGCTGCTATCTTCATCAAGGCCAGGTTTGGGAAATTGGTGTCGTCGGAATCATGCAGGGCAATCAGCATTTTGTCCTCCATACTCGCCGGTATCGTCTTTTTCCCACTTCGCATCTTCGGCAGCGAACCGCGCTTCCAGAGCGACCACGGACGGAGCGTGATTAAACCGCCGCCCCTTGTCGTTTTTCGGAAGCCAGGAATCCATTTTCAGCATTCGCTGCCAGAGATCCGGGAAAAAGCAGCGAAGTTTCCGCAGTTCACCAAGTCCCTGTAATGGGCAGCAGAAACAACTCACTCTTTTGAAGTGATGATACAGTCCGCCCCAGGTGAACCCGTAATCTTTGCAGTATTGAAGGGCATCTGCCTCGGTAACGCCCCATTCGATCAGGGGATAGCGCTGCACATGGTAGGCGCTGTCTTTTTTGGTCGGCCCTTCCAGACGCTCAAGTTCATCAGCGGCAAAGCCAACACACTGACGCAAAGGAAGAGCAAAACCGTCCCGATGCGTCAGCGCCCGCAGATGCGCCCGCAGCGCCTCCTGTTTGCGCCCTGTACACCAACGGATATTAGGAGAAGGCCAGTAGCGCCCGATTCGATGAACCTGATCCGTTCCCCGCTTTACAATCGGGTACTCTGAAAACATCCAATCAAACGGCGTTTTTTCCGTGACAACGCCGACCGGCAGTCGGGGCCGCAAGCGCGTGATTTTTCGCCCGATGAGATGCTCCACCTGTTCCAGGTGTTCGTGCATTTGCGGAAACTCCCACCCGCCATCGAAAAACACGATGTCGGCAATGGGTTCACCGCGCTCCAAAAGCATGAGCAGCATGGCCGTGCTGTCCTTGCCTCCGGAAAAAGAAACCACATTCGCAAGCTGGCCCATTACAACGCCTCCACCGGAGCACCCATCAGGGGATCTATTTCCAGATAGAAGCTGTCGCCGTCATCTTCCGTTTCAGCGCCGGTTTTCGGCAGCGGCAAACGCATGTGCAGGCGGGCTATTCCCGTTCTCGGGTCAGGCAACGGCAGCGCTCTCAGGAGCAGATTGAAAGAATCGTCCTTGTTTTTGAATGCCGCGCCCACTCGGAGCCACGCAGACTTTATTTCGCCGTCCTTGGCGTACTCGGTTATTGAAAACACCTCGTAATACGGTCTTTTGATTTCTTGCTGTTTCATGAAATGATCCTTTATTGTTTTTGCGTTCCGCCAGAATCGCCAGATACTTGTCTCTGCTGATTTTCCCGTCCGAGAATGCCCGTTCCGCCGCCTCCTGAATCCGCTGGCCGGAGACAGGCAAAAGCGCCTCCATCCTTTGAATCAGACGCTCAGGAGGAGTTTCGAGCAAGGTTTCCCGAATTTCCGGGGTGAAAGCCAGGTATTCACGAAGGGCGACACGCCCGCTTTCATCCGGCAGCGGGAGAAGGCGTTGAGAGATAATCAGACGCAGACTGGAAAGGAGCGTAGCCGTCACCTGCCGCTGTTCCTCATTGGGAAATACATTGATGATGCGGGTGAGCGTTTCCGGCACTGACCGGGTATGCACCGTGGAATAGGCGGCAACGCCGATTTCCGCGCTTTCGATCATGCCCCGGAGCGTTTCGGGGTCGCGGCTCTCTCCTATGAGCACCACATCCGGGGCCGTACGCGTACTGTTGCGCGTGGCCGTGAGAAAGGACTCCAAATGTTCTGGAACCGTGCTTTGCGAGACAGGCCCGCCCGGATTGGGAACCGCGTCGAAATCAAACTCTATGGGAGCCTCATAGGTGGCGAGATGTCGCCCGCCTTTTTCGATGATGTTCCGTAAAATCGCAGCCAGAAGCGTGGATTTTCCGCTTCCCATGACACCAGTAACCAACACCAGCCCGTTGCTGGGCGTGGCATGGTCCAAAATCCCCTGTTCGACGTGCAAATCATCCAAAAGGGGCGGTTCGGACGGGATGGCGCGAAATACGATTTTGACGCCTGTTGAATAACCGTCAGCGACAGGAGTGGCGTTGCCGCGATACCGACGGCGCACACCACGCGATTCCTCAATCTGATGGGCAAAATCGTAGTCGGATTGGCCGGACCTGATCAGCGCCGCGACAGAATTGTTTTTGGTCAGGCGTTCCAGTGCGGCCAGCAGTTCGTCGGCGCTAATCGTCCGCTCTGTAACCGGACGCCATATCCCGTTCAGGCGCATCCATGCGAGGCTGCCGGAACGCAGGCACAAGTCCGACATGCCGCGATGGGTCGCCCACAGCAGCAAAGCGTTAATGTCCGTGTAATCCCAACGGATACGCGGCTCATCCGGATACATGCCGACCGTTTCCATAGCCTATTTCCGCCCGCTTTTTTTTGGTTTCGCCGCTTTGGGCTGCACTGCGTATTGCAACTCCGCTTCCCTGGCCGTAAACACGGACGGGGCGGTTATCCGGTAGACTTTCTGGCCGATGTTGAGCTTGTTGCCGTTGTCGGACGTGTGCATTCCCAAATCGGCGGACGCCGTATCTACCTGGCTGAGAAGGTGCTGGGCCGTCAGAAGATGGTAGAGCATGACGCCGCGATAGTTACGGACCATGCGGGCCACGTTGTCCGCATAAAGCTGATCGGCTTCGGCCAGCCCGTGCGCCCAGGCTTCGCGCACCGCTGCCCGCCAGATGGCGCGTTCCTCATCATTTTTAGGAAGTGCGGCAGGATTGGGCTTTTCCGGTTCCGGAAAGCCGTCTGTCATCAGGAACTCGCGCCAGTTGGGAACGGTTGCGATATACCGGGCCGGTTCCAGCAGTTCATAGGTGGTCTCCGTAGCCGTGGCCGTTTCCGGCTTTTCAATCCGCATGGAGGCACCCGACCGCGTGAGCAAGGGCGGCATTATCAAAGCGTCACCCTGGGTCATGACCAGCGGGGAGAAGTCAAAAGCCGTATCCATGATCGCGCCGTGGCTTTCCGTAGCGGCCACAAGTTGTTTGTAACGCCACGCGATTGCCGTCTGAAATGTGACGAGCTGCGCCGCTTCCCGAATGGCGGCGGGCCGCATGAGCCTGACAGCGGTATTTTCTTTGGAACGAACCCCGCGTAATTCCAAAAGCACCGCCAGTTCATCAGGCTCCCCCTTGCGCGGCCTCGCCGCGAGGTCGGCGGGAATATTCACCGCCAAATATTGCGTCGTTTCATCTTCCCCATACGACGCGCCATACGAGGCATCAGGGGGCGACATTGTTCCCGCGTCTTTCCCGGAATCGGGCTTGGAATTGGCGGCATCGGCCTTTATTGCCTCCTGCGCCTTTTCCGGAGTTTGAGCCGTTTGCGGCGGTACTGGGACCGGAGGTACAGGCTCCCCGGCATTTTGTTTTCCGGCACATCCGGCAAGAAAGACCGCCAACAATCCCATGAGTAAAAGCTTCTTCGCCGCCATAATCAGCTCCCAGCCTTTACCGTTCTGGCCAGCGTGATTACCCGGCTGATAGGATCAACGCGTAAGGAAGCTTGCGGCTGTATCTGCCAGGCAATGTCTTCAAGCAGGACGTGGGCGGGTCTGTTCAGGCCGCGCACAACCACGTTCAGCGATTGTGTTGAGGGAGAGCCCATTTCCTCATAGCGGTAGCCGAGTTGCAGGCAGATTTCTTTGAGAGCGCCCGCCGCCGGTCCTGTCCAGGAAACAGATACCGGCTTGTCCAATGAGGGCTCCGGTGCAGGCAAAAGCGGCTGCATCCCCTGGCCGCGCAACTTGGCAAGCATGGCAAGTTCGCCGTGCGCCTGTTCAGCGGCATCGCCAAGGGTGATCGCAACAAAATCAGCAGGGCTGGATACAGCCGGGACACTCGCCTTTTTCGCGCAGGCAGCGAGAGACAGGCAGCAGCACAGCAATAAAGCGGTTTTTCTGAACACAACAAAACTCCTTTGAATACGATTCATAAACAGACACACCCCCCGCCCGCTTACGGGCGAAACGCCCCGCCAAAAGACAGCAGCCAGTGGGATAGCGGCAGAAAACAGCGATTTTTCAGAACAGAAATCCGCCAGGCCGTTGTGACGATGCCGACCAGACACGGCAGTGCAACAAAGGCCAAGGCCAGACAGGACTCAAGGTTTTGCAGCAGAAACGCGACAGTCAGGCAGACAATCACCGGCACGGCGAACACCAAAAAACGGAGCCGAAGCACAAGGACGATGCCGGGAATCTCCGCAACATGAGCAATGCCCCAAGAGGCGAGAACCAGACTGAAATCTTCCGCCAACATCTGTTGTTCCGATGCCGAACGATGATTCCGGAAATGGGTCAGGCGGGAACGCAAATCATTACGCAATCCCGAAAGGTGTTGCCCGGTAGGCGAAACACGCGAAACAACGTTATTTTTTAAGCGTTTAAACATACTGAAATCTCCTGATGATTAACTTCTGAAATTACCTTGCGACAGGCCCGCGCCCCTGTTTGGACTGTCCGAAGCGGCAGCGGGCGATTCCCCCGTATCAGCCCCGGCTCCCCCTCTGGAGGCAGCACTTTTATTTTCGTTCCCCAACCGATTGCCGCGCAGCTCTTTCACTCCTTGCGCTCCTGAACTGACCGCGTTGGTGGACCCCACAAACACGTTTTTCACCCCGGACTGATCTTCTTTTTCTCCGAGGGAGTGGAATTGCTGGCCTATCCAGGCTGTGACGTGTTCAGGGAGGTAGTGGATCAGGCTGAAAAACTTGTTGGCCATCATGATGACCACGACACCGAGAATGACGAGCATGGAGATCGTGCCGGTAATGCCGATCATCTTGCTCTGACCGGTTCCGGCGATAAACATTTCAAAGCTGGTTCCGATGAGCCTGCCCAGGACATTCATCAGAATGATGGCCGCAAAAAAGCCGGCAACCATCAGCGGGGGCCGGATGATAATGCCGAGCAACAGCAAATAGCCGCGTTTTCCATGCTGACCCGCAGCTCCGTCACCTTCCGGCAGTGCGTGAGCACACAGCCACAAGGGGGCGGCAACCAGGGACTCCACAATCAGAATCACCCACCCTGTCAGAGCGGAAATCCAGCGGATAAAAGGAATCGCGGGGAGATAATAAGCCAGTGCCAAACCATACAGGAGCAAGGGCAGAAAGACGGCGAACAGGGCGAAACTGATGTACTTGTCAAGATTCGGAATCGCATCGCCGACAACGGGAATGGCGTTTCCCAGGGAGCGGGTCGCGTCCAGAGCGCCCAGGGCGGCGGCCAGGCCCCAGGCCGTGCCGATCATGTAATCCCCCACATTGGACACAGCCATGATCGGATCTTGCGTCGAGAGTTTCTCCACAGCAACGGGCAGAATGTTTCCGGCGATCAGCTTGTTCAAAGTTGCCCGTATCCAGTTGACAAGCTCGTCAAACCCTCCGGTTTCGTTGGTTACAGCCGGGTCCGCCGTGGTATCGGATATGCCGCGTCTGGTCGCGTAGGCGGTCTTGATATAGTTCGCCACCCGCTCTTTGACGGCCTCGTAGTCTTGTAGGCCATAGGTCATGCCCAACATTTCGGACATGGTGTATTCTTTCGGGCTGTAGGATATTCCCGAATACATGGCCTCGCGGACTTCCTGATTTATCCAGGAAATTGACCAATAGGAGGAACCGGCGATAAACCAGCCGTACTGCTTGGATATATCCTCAAAATCCTTGAGCTTGCTTTGCAATTGGCCTTGCTGCGCATAGCTTTGCAGACCGGAAAGAATCGTGGCGTTGACTTGGTTCGCCGCATTATAGAGCGCCAGCGGATCAATATCAGAGGCGGGGGTATCTGGGTCGGAAAGCTGCTTTGCTACGTTGGAGAGCGAAGAAACAGCCGTACCCACGGCGTTTACCTTGCCCCGGCACAGGGCATCACCTTCGTCAACACACTCGACAATAACTGTCCCGGCATTGCCGTTGAAGATAAACTTGTATTCTCCTCCGGAACCGAACCAGTTGCTGCTATATTTCCATTCGCCGCCCGGCTGGATGCTCAGCCCGCGCCGCTCGCTCAGGTAATATTGCAGAGTAAGGGATTCCAGAGTGCCATTGGCAATGGCCGAATAATGCGTCACGTTCTGGTCCGGAGCCTGGACCGTGATCTGTCCGCCATGCTCAACAAAATAATCGGTTCCCAAATCCCACACGAAGTTGCCGAGGTTGATGGAAAAACCGATGCAGGCCAGAATCGCTACCTGAAACAGACTCAAGCCTTTGAAGATGGGAGCCAGAGCGCCCATTGCGCCGACAAAACGCAAGGGCATCCACAGGGAACTGAATTTTTTGCCAAAGGGCGTTCCTTCATGCGCGGTCCCGGCAACTGCGATTGCCAGAACCCACAAAAATAGCGCGGATATGACTGCCAACGCCACCAGGTTGAAGGCGCTGAAAAGCTGCAACATCAATTCCGCTGCGCTGGAACCGCCAAGGCCGTTACCCCAGGCGTCCCACCCTTGGCCGAGCAAGGTGTCGAGAAATTGTTTGCTGGCGTCACTTTTGAGCAAAACTTCCGAATTGGCGGGAATTTCAGCAGCCATGGGACAACTCCCTGCCGTAGCGGGACACGGCATTGACTTTTTCACTTAATATGGATATTAATATCAATAGCAACAAAGGAGAAAGCCTATGCAACTGCTTCTTCATCTTCCCGAATCCCTTGCGGAACGGTTCAAACAGGCGGTCCCGGCCCGGCAACGGAGCGCGTTTGTGGCGAGCTTGCTGGAACAGGCGCTGCCCGAAGAGGACGACCCGCTCTACCGCATTGCCCTTGAGGTCGAGCAAGACGCCGCGCTCTGCGCCGAAATGCAGGAATGGCGCGATGGGCTTGTCGGAGATGGTATTAGGGGCGAGGATTTCGCCGAGGGAGGTCCGGATGCGGCGCGGTGAAGTCTGGTGGGTCAACTTTGACCCATCCGCAGGCATGGAAATCAGGAAACAACGTCCCGCCGTTATTCTCACGGTCAACGCGCTGAACAAGGCCAGGGGAACTGTTGTCGTGGTGCCCCTGTCCACATCGGCAAAACCGCGCCCGCCCATCGTTGTTCCGCTTCCATCCGCAGGCGGCAATTCCGTTGCCGTATGCGACCAGCTTTGCGCTGCGGATAAGAGGCGTTTCGGAAAACAAATTGGTGTCCTTTCCGCCAACGATTTGAGCACGCTGACCGAATCCGTAAAAATCGTTCTGGGACTGACGTAGCAACCGTGCATCATCGACCCCCCTATTGCTGCGCGCCGATCATGCGCGTGTAGAGATCGTTCATTTCCTTGCCGGTGGAACTTTCCATGCGTGTGAGGTAGTCCAGCGAGGCGATGAAGGTCAGACGATCCAGCAATTCCGTATTCTTGCGGGCAAGCTCGAACTGAAACGCCTGCATGACGACCAGCTCACGCAGCAGCCCCGCGTCCGTGGCTGAACTGACTTGCATAAACCAGTTGGGATTACCGACCCGCATCTGTGACAGGAGCTTGTAAAGCCCGGCTTCCGAGAGTTTTCCGTCCACAATACCGGGAGGAGTGCCGTTGCCGCCCGCTTCCGACCACTGGTTTTGCGCCCAGGTCGTCACATCTTGCGGCAGCGTGGGCGCGTGATACACAACATGGTTGTTCAGCGCTTCGATAACCGAAGCCAAACGCCCCTCATGGATTTTCTTTGCTGCGGCATAAGTTTGGCCTGCGGGCGTGGACTTTTGCGAATCCGTGACCACCGGCAGGGGCCGGGGATTGGCCAATGTTTTTATGGATTCATGGGCTTGAGCCACCTGGTCCTCGGTGAGAGTGCTTTCCAGGGGAAACAAGGAGTCAACGGTCTCTTTTTCCGTGGGATGATCGTCGGCAAGAATGCGATCCAGAAACTCGACCGGACGGGCATCTGCCGAATTGGAGTAGGCAAGCTGTTTCTCCCGCATGGTTCCGTGAATTTCACGCCCGGCCTGAGCGCCAAGCTGGATGCCCGCGCCCACGGTGCTGGCTCCGCAGAGTCCCGCAGGCTGCGCGGCCTTGCCGTACATATCTTCCGTTTTCATGGCTTCGCCCGCCACGGCCTGGCCTTTGATTGCCGCCACATTACTTTCCTTAAGCGCAAGAATCGCCCTGACAATCGTGGCTGACTCGGTTTTTATGGTGCCTATGATATTCTGCGCGGCCAGAAGAATTTCGGAACGGATGGATTCCGCTTCAGCAACGGTTACCGCATTAACCGCCTGGGTAGTCTGCATGTGCGCCATAGTGATCATGCCTTGGATGGCCCCACAGCCGCAGCCGGCGGCCCACGCTTCCTGGACCGGGAAGGCCATTATCAACAGAGCCAGAAGAATCTTTTTCATTATTTCCTCCACATTTCTTGGGCTATTTCATTGGCGATCTCGTGAATGACGTTGACCAGCGCATCATCGGCGGCGGTCTGGTCCGTCACCATGCGCCTGCGACGTTCCACTTCCGATTTCGCGGACCCGCCCGGAAATCGGGCAGCGAGCCGCCGCAAGGCCTCGGACGGCCCAAGGCGCTTGTAGAGATTGTTGCGAATGGCAACGTCTTCCGCAGTTGTGGAAAAGGCCCACAGAGGTTGCCCGCCTATGGTCAGAGTGAGTACGAGCTGCGATCTGCCCGAACCCGTTTGGAATACGGCCACAAGGTTGGCCCCGGCCCGGCCCGGTTTGCCAAGGCGCGACAGCGCGTATTGGCAAGCCCCGTTCAGGTCGAAGCGCTTGGTCAAATTAGCTATGCTTTTCGCCGTGCCGGAACCGAGAACAAGAACAGTAGTGGCAAGTTCCGTGAGAATGTCGGGAACGTCGTCTATGTCCTGGGTATACAAACCCATTGACAGCAGCCACTTGCGCGACTCTCGCGCCATTGTGGTCATGTCGGCCTGAAGCTGGCCCGCGACGGAGGTGTTTTTGGTAACGCGGTGGGCCTCGTCGTAACAAAAGCGCTTCGGATCTTCGCGGATGGCTTCAACCCGCTCCGCGTGGTAGGGCTGATACTTTTCCGGCATCAGCTTCACATCATCGGGCATGAGGAAGAACCGCGCCCCCAAAACGTGCCGCGCCAGCATGTACATGACGGCAGATTGCCTGTCCGCCGTGGGACCGCCACGCGGAGCCACTTCGTCAAGGTCGAGACTGACAACCTGGGCATCGCCCAGATCGAACTGTGTGGGTTCTTTCAAAATGACATAGGCTTCAATGGCGTCGATAATAGACCGCCAAACAGTCATTATCGTGTGCTGTTCGTAGGTGTTTTCAATGCCCTTGTTCTGCCGCAACTGCGACACGACATCGCCAAGCAGCGGTACGGCAAAACGCTGCGCCTGTATCGCCTCATGGATGAAACCAAGGTCGAACAGCGCATCGACAATTTCCCACCAGCTCGTAGAGGCATCCAGAGGAATACCTTCATTGAGGACGAGCTTGTGCAGTTCCGGCAATATGTTCGGTTGATACAGCCGGGGTTTGCCGCCTTTTTCATCGGAAAGTTCAAGGTAGGCCAGGTCTATGGCTCGTCCGATAATGCCCGGCACGTTTTCAGCCGGTGCATCAGTGTCCGGAGGTGTTGCCAGCAGAGTCAGGAAATTGCTGAGAAACGACTTGTGCGAAGGCAACGGCCTCCGGTTGCCGAGCGGCAAATCGAAAGGATTGATGGAATAATCCGGCGTCATACGGAGCCGGTGGTATGCCGCCAGGTGTTTTTTCCCTTCCGGCAGATTCTCCTTGAGCAAGGTAATCAGCCCGGAACTGGACGGTCCCACGTCCACGATGGACAGCCAGGGCAGGCGGGACAGTCCGGCCTGCGTCACAAAGGCAAAGTTCAGCGCATTCAGGAAAACAGACTTGCCGCCACCCATCGGCGCAACGCCCACGTCTATCCATGACGCCTGTTCCGAGGAGTTGGGCGCGAAAGGAATGATTTTGCCGTCCTGAGTGCGGAGCAGTAGGCTCCCCTCTGTCCAGGGCGAAGCCGAGCGCAGCGGCAACATGCCGATGGCGTCCTGCAAAGGCGCGGCAGTCACCGGGGCCGGGCTGGACGGCATCATGCCGGGCAAACTGGCCGTGAATCCAAGCAGCGGATCGCCCACGGCTTCGGAGACGTCAGTCGTTCCCCATCCCTGGACTGCCTTGGAAAGCTCCGCCACCCGCCGTCTGAGCAGCAAATGCGTATCCTGCTCCGAGCCTTTCCTGATGCAGGCCCAAGTGCAGAGGCAAATTCTGTATTTGACGCAACAGACGCCCGCCAAATCCAAGGCTTTCAGACCATCAACCGCTGCATTGAAACGCTTGTTGTCCGAACTGGAGAACGCCAGCACAGAGGACAACAAGGGCTTGAGGCCCATGTTCAGCCCGCCGTCTTCCAAAAGGAAAGAAATCCGGTACGGCAAGCGTTCATCCCGCCGCGCCAGCACCCGGAAAAAATCCTGAAAAGGCTTCGGCGTTTGCGGCATCAGCGTCATGATCAGCGGCCCGTAAATCCGGTCGCCAATCCGAATTGCGCTTCTGGAAACTATCTGCCCCTCACGCGGCCAGAGCTGGCCCTTGAAATCTGGATACAGAATATTGTGCAACTCGTCGGCCTTGCCGGTATCCGGATCGGGCATCCGAAGCGGCAGTGGGTCACCGGGAATGAGCGGCTGCCAGTTGCGGCTGGTAAATTCCGGATCAATGCTGGTGCGGATATCTCGCAGCGCTTCATGCGCGGTGAGCGGATACACCATCAGGTCAACTTGCTTGAACGCATCCTGAACACCGGTCAGAAAGCCGTTATGCGCGTCATGCAGCGCGGCCACAGCACGGGAAACCTGTTGGCAGCCCGGAATGGTCGGCACCTTGTTCATGGATACGGTGCGTTCTTTCAGCGCCGCTTTCTTGAGCGAATCGGGCAACACAGCGGGGCGGGTCCAGAGCACCAGCCAGCATGTTTCCAGAGAACAATAGCGTTTCAGGGCATCGCCCCAATTTTCCAGCAAGGGACCAATACTCAGCCCAAGGTTTTGCGCTGTCAGGCGCGAAGGCTGGAGCAATTCGTCAACACGCCTTGCGCTGCTTTCCGGATCGTACTCAAAAACGACCTGAATCAGGTGGCCGGGCTTTGAGAGCGTGGATTGCAGCTTTTCGGTCAGGCCGGTGACTATGGTTTCATATTCTTCGACCCCCACATGCTTGAGAGACCCCTCCAGTCGCAGGAGACTCAAAAGACTTCCGTCATCAGCCACCAAAACGCCATTATCAACAGTTTCCAACCTGCAATAGCTGTGAACCGGCCCGGCAAAAGCTTCGGACAAGGCGCGAATGCCGCAATCGACACCGTTTACGAGTTTATCCAGCATCACGAATCCTCCTTGCCAAGATATTGTCCGCTTACTGCGGCGCGAACGGCGGAAGTAAATTCCGCCTGCGCCTCCGTAGCGGGCGTCTGCTGCCGCATCCGCTGAAGAGGGTTCATAATTGTCATTATGAATCCCTCTTCAGCACGGCTTGTTGGATGACCACGCCGCGAGGCGTTTTCACGGTGGAAGCGCGGCGAACAAGAACCGTGGCTACAAGACGTTGGGTGCTTTCAACGCCCTGGCTGGATTCGTAGGAAACGACCAGGGGAAATTCGATACGCCAGGTGGCGGTGCCGCCCACCAGACCGGAGGCGATAATGACAGGGGCGCGAGTAGTAATGGCCGATGCGGAAAGACGCTTTTCCCGAATCATGTCCAAAACGCCGGAACTTTTCAGCGAAGCGAGAAAAGACTTGAACGCCTCGTCATCGAAACTGGGTCTGATGGACTCAAGTTTTTCACGCCATTCAAGAAAATTCAGAGACATTGAGCCGGTAATCGTGTCGGAAGCCCAGGTAAGCAACCCTTCCTGCGTCAGTACAGGCTGGTCCAGAGGAACAAGGGGAGCAAGCCGCAAGTCCGGAGTGGCCGCGAAGTAGCGAGGCCCCGGTTGGTTCAGAAGCAGCAAAGCAATCACCGCGAGGCTGATGCCTTGCGTGACCACCAGACCCAAAGCCAATTTCATGGCTCGGCGAAATTGCGTCCTGTACCAACCAAGTCCCCCGAAAACGGCTTCGGCTGACGGTGAAGAGGCATGAACTTCATTCACGCCTTCAACCTTCGCCGTTTCCGGAGAACCATGCGGTTGAGTGTTTACAGGAGGAGTCTCTTTTGTTTTTCGTTGAAAAAAGTTCATGCCTCTTCACCTTTACTTGTGGTTACAGACCGAGGTCGCCCAAACCGGAGGTCTGATCCGAACCGAACAGCGTGGCCGAGCCGGAACCGAGAAATTCACCCAGGCCGAGCGCCAGAGCGCCGATCACCACTTTGGTGATGCCACCGGCATAAGTGCTCTGGCCCTGATGTTTCCCGGCTTTGTACATCTCGACACAGCCCCAGACGCCCATGCCAGCGCCTGCCGCGTAGCCGCCCATCGTGATCCCCTTGGCGACCCCTTTGGCGTTTTCGGCCACGTTCTGCCCCATTTCTCCGAAGGCCACGGCGGCATGGGCAATTTCCGGGGCGAACAGCCAGACGGCAGCAGCCCCCATGCAGAATGCCGCCCACCTTACGGGTGAAACGGAGGTTAAAAAGTTGATGCTGTTCATTGTTTCCTCCACATCAGCCAATGATTTTGGCTATGTACGTTTGCACGTCCCCACCTATCGTGGCTCCGATGCCGCGCAGGAAGGTGACGAGGTTTACGGCGATAATTCCTCCAAACAGATGCACGATGCCCCGGCTGAAATTCATGGCCTGGTTCGGCGTATCGCGCATGAGACACACCCCCCGCGCTATCCCGATAACTCCCACCGTCGCGATGGCGTATACGGCGAACTGGATGTAGACGGAGCCGGGAGAGGACGGTGGGCTGTAGCTCAGGGATTGTTCGGAAGTCTGGTTGAAGACGGTCATGGACAGGGAATCCATGAGCGTGGGTAGATTCAGCAGCAAAACGGCGCAGAAAAAGGACCAGACCGCCAGGGAGCGGTTGAATCGTTGTTTCTGGCTCACGGCTTGCGCCAAAGAGACAACGGCAAAGGCAACACCGATCAAATAGGCCAGGCGAACAAGTACAGGCCACCATTGCTGGAGGTGCGGGATAACATTGGCAACGTAGTTTTCCATGTCATCCTCACCTGTTCTCTTTGACGTTAAGAACAAGGATGCCTACGGGCGTACCGCTTTCAAGGAACACCGTCGGCGGACGGTCAAAACCCCGCTCAAATATTTTCCCGGCCTTTTCCCCCACCTTTCCGGCAGCGATCCACGCCTGATCAGCCACGCTGTATGTGTTCCAGACCATTTGATCGGTGGTGTCGCCGCCGTTTGTCCCGTAGATTGTGCTTTGTGAACCGCTGTAGCGTTTGGCGCTTCCCAGGCCCTCAAGAAAGGCCGAAGCGACAAGTCCGCCCCAACGCGAGAAGAAATGGGTATCCACCCGGCTGGCCACAGACGCCTCCGTGGTCGCCGGGTCCACGGCATACGCCTCAAGTTGCACGGATTCGCCGGTCGGCAAGATGGCTCTGGTAAACGCCAGCACAAGGCGTTCATCGTGGCGCTGAAAACCGCCAAGCAAGCGGGTATTACGATATTTTCCGGAAGCGATTGTCGCCATGACTGCGGACGGAACATCGGAATTTACGCCGGTATCCACCACGGCATAGAGCAAATCTCCGGGCTTTATTGCCAAACTGGGCAACTCCGCAGGCGTCTGCGACAGGGCCACAGCCTTTTCAACTGGAATCGTTCCACGCTCATCAGCAGAAAAATCTCGCAGCCAGACAATCTGGCCCGTACCCACGGATGCCGCTGCCAGTCTGGTATCCAGCGCAGCCAAATCCTCCATCATGCGCTTGAGCATGGAGTTATCCGTCCGGGGGGACTGCACCGGCGCGGTTCGCACCGGAGCCACAGCGGGAGGCGGCGGGGGTGTGTCCGGTTTTTTCCCGACAACGGACGACCTGTTCCCGACCGGAGTGGGAACAAAGCTGTCACCCGCCTGAAGCGCGGCGTTTGCTCGCTGCGTATCGTGGGTCTCCAACTTTTTGTTGTATTCCTCCGAACCTTCGCCTCCGGCCTGGCCGCTTACGGCTTCCGAGCGCGTTGCAACCAATTTCGCCGTGGCCGGAGCTTTTTCCGGAGCAAACAAAGTAAACGAGGCAAAGACTATGACGGCGGCTATAACAAGGCCGAGTAGGCAAAACATGATGAATCGCCGCTTCTTTTCCGTAGTTGTAATGTCACTCATGAACGCGCATCCTTATTTGAGGGAGTCTTTCAGGATAATTGTCCGAATCTTGCCGTTGACGGAGAACATCACCCGCGCCGTAAGCGGCGCTTCGTAGCATTTGACGTTTCCCGCGCCGTTCACCACGGCAGTCCAGGCAGGCCACATCAGAGTGTGGCTCGTCCGGATGTAGTGCTTGCCGTTATATTTCCAGACGTTCACCTTTTCCTGCCCCGGCTCCATGCGAACCCGCGTGGCGTCATCTGGAGGAACACGATCCAAAAATGCCAACATTGCGGAATCCGCCGTTTCCTTGATGTTTTCAATGATGGGAACGCTGGCCTTGGGGCCGTGGTGGGCAAGCTGAAACAGCACCAGGGCATCGGCCTTGCGCTTGGGAGAGCGCACGGAATCGGACTCCAGCCGGATAACCAGGGGAATGTCCCGTTTTTCAAGGGTGACAACGATGGTGGACGTGCCATACCCTTGCGTCGGCATGACATTGAGCAAGTTTCCGTCAGGGAGATCCGGGCGAAGAACCTGGAAATAATTCGGCCCGCCGTTGGTAACGGAAGTGACAGGCCACGGCTGGCCGGTGGAATCGTGAAAGACGAGGGAAGTGGCGATATTCGCAGTCGTGAGCACTTTGACCGGAGCGCCGCCCGGTTCCAGGGAAACACGCACTGTGCGGGAGTTCAGCGCTGGTGACACCGGCAGCAAGGCCCGTTCACGCTGATCCGAGCGCTCCCGATATTCCTGAATCTGCCCTTCATCGAGGGGCATCATCTGACGCAGACTTTCTTCAAACAATGCCTGCGCTTCTCGCGCTTTCCCAGCCTCCGGGCTGACTGTGCCATGCCGCGCTTCCTGTTCCTGGCGCTGTACCGTTGTTCCAGAAACGGCTGGTGACTGTGTTCCCGGCTGTCCAAGAACGGCGGTCCCCTGAGTCTCTATCGCAGCGGGAAGCGCGGACTCGATGGGAGGCGAAGACGGCTGTTTTTGGGAATCATCGGCCCAGGAGGAACCTGCCAAAGACAAAACGGCCATTGCCACCCACAAGCAGCATAAACACAAACGCTTCACGATATTTCCTTTATTTTTCCACATGATTACCTCTGTGCGGCTGGCCTTACACGGCTTGCCGCAGTTGTTCCGTTCCTGAAAGAAGTTGTGAAAAGACAGGCAAGTGTCGAAGAATTTCGCCGCAGGGCTTCAATTTGGCGGAGCGGGCATCAAGTCGATCGGGTTGTTGCGGGTGACTGGCAAGATAGTGCGCTTCCTCGCGTTTCCGCTTGAAAGCATTCATAAAATCCATGATCCCTTGGGCGTTGTCCGCAGGAACATCAGAAGCCAGCGGCGCGAGCCCCCTGGAGTGCAGATGTAGCCAGGAGCCAAAGGCCATTGCGACTTGGGCATCGTTGAAAGACGTTCCGAAATTCGCCGCGAAAGCATCAAAGTGCGGCCTCAAACGCGCTCTTTCCGCGTTTCGTTGCTCCTGTTGGCGCTTTTCCTGTTCTTCCTGCGCCCGAAGCGACCGGCTCAACTCTTCACGGCGCTGCCGCTCTTTCTCTTCCGTAGGCGAAAGGGGATCGAGCCAACGTTGCCCGCGAAGCCAATTGCCCAGTTGCGGTACAAACCGGCCATTGTCGCGTTGCCAGCTTTCCGAAGCCGCAAAACGCTCAATAGCGGCCTGTATTTCGGCCAAGGGAGGAAGTTGACCGCTACGCTGGAGTTTGAGCCATGCGACACGCGCAAAGCCCTTGGCGTCTTTTTTGGGGTACAGCTCCCATGCCTTTTCAAAATCAAAAAGAGAAACAGACACACCCCCCGCCGCAGGCGGTTCAGAAACAGGAGCAGCCTGGAGAGAAGTCCGGGGCGCTTCCGGCTTCGTGGGGGGTAAGGGGGGATTTTCTTCTTTGCTTTGTTTGCTAAGATTATTTAGGTAGTCAGATTTTGGCTGTGTCCCATCAGAATTTGACTGTGCCCGATCATTTTTTGTCTCCTGGGCAGTGAGTTCGGCGGGCCGGAGCATATAATATACGGATGCGCGGTATTGCTCCCTCCGGATGGAGATGAGTTTTTCCCGCACCAATTCGGCCAGATAGTTTTTGACGCTGCTCACGCTGCACGAGAGTCGGGCGGCAAGCGTGGCGTGGGAGGGCCAGCAATGGTCTTTTTCCGAGGCGTAGTTACAAAGCAGTGCGTACATAATTTTTGCTCCGAGCGTGACGGGCTTTTCCAAAATGAACTGTGGTAAAATCGGGCCGTAAATTTTTCCTCTTGGCGCGAATGTTTCCATTTCCGGCTTCTCCCGGTCCCTGGAAAAAGGACAAAAAATAGCAAACTCGCTTGTTGACAACGAGAACCCTTTCGGGTAGCGTTATCTCCACGTTGCTCGCGTAGAGATTTACGTTTTGCAGATAAGCCGTTGAGTTCCAGCTCAAACGGCTTTTTGCCTTTCTAGGGCCTCTTGGTTTTCCTCAATAAAAGTCCTTTCATATGAGGATGATTGAGAGCGGCTGGCTCATCAGGCCGTAGCAACCACGCCACGACGACATTCGACTCCCGATTGGGGATTTGAATTGCTCCCCATCCGTGCTATTTTTTGCCAACGGCTTTTTTTGCCGATGACATTCCAGCGGCAATGAGCGGAATGTTTCGCCAAGCTCATCCGGCGGACAAAAAAAATCCCCGCCATGTTTCCGTTACGAAACAGGGTGGGGAACGCAGGGAGCCTGGGCGAAAAAAGGACGCGAGAAAAGACCCCTCAAAAGGGCAATTTTTCCGAAAATTGAAATCGGAATGCAGGTTACAGGGGTTACAAAAAAGGGTTACAAACGCATCTGTATTCTGAGGCATTTTGGTGCCCTACAGAGCGCTGTAAGATGTTGATTCTCTAGGCGTACAGGCGCATGTCTATCGGCTTTCACGCCGTCGACAGGGGTTCAAATCCCCTTGGGGACGCCAATTTTCCAAGATTCAAGTGGTAAAATCACTGGGTCGAAAGCGTTCCAAGACATAGCTTAAAGAGAAAGGGCTTACGAAAAATCGTAAGTCCTTTTTCTTTTATCAAGCCTTTTTGGTGCAATTTTGGTGCACTGGGGCTTCAA
>JAJDIC010000039.1 GCA_030266525.1 Desulfovibrio sp. OttesenSCG-928-G15
CATCAGAGGTCCAGACTTTCGGCCAAATTTTCGTTCTTCCGAGGTGCGTCATGACTACAAAATGGAAAATTGTCAGTGGATTCATTGTAATGGTCATCCTTATCGTGGTGGTCGTTGTGCTCAGCTATAACGGCCTGACCAACAGTTCGGAACACTTTAACGAATACAGGCGGCTGGCTCGTCTGAATGTGGGGATGAGCGATCTGGAAGGAGCGCTTTCCAGATATCGGGAACACATTGACAGCTACGCTACTACAAAGGACGACAAGGAGCTGGGGGCCGCCCGCGATGCCATCAAGGAAGGCATTAACCTGATGGATGAGGCCGCTACCTTTACTGCATCGCAGGAGCGCTCTGCCCTCATCAGCAGCATGAAAAGCCGCTTGCAGGGTTTTGACAAGCTTTCCGAGGCAGTGCGCGCAAGCACGGTGGAAAACGATCGCCAGTACCGTGATATCGTAATGAAAGAATTCCTCCAACTCCAGAAACTACTGGAAACCATCGGGCTGAACGGTTCACGGGCAAACAACGTTAATGCTGTGTACGGGGTTACCGAGGTGTGGAAGCAGGCCGGGTTATATATGTCCGGCACCAGCCGCTACGCCTTTACCCGCTTGCCCAAGGATGCGGCCCAGATTGAGGTCTATCTGACCGATCTTGAAAAGGCCATCACCAAGATGACCCGCAACATGGTTACCGAACTTGGGCTGAAAGACGCAGCCCTTGCCCGCAGCTACTTCAAAACCCTTTCCGAAGCCTTCGCTGGCATGAAAAAAATGAGCGAACAGCTTAATGCCGCCTTTGCCGAGATTGACGCCGCCTATGCCAGCATTGCAGCAGACGCCGCGAAGGAAAACGTGGCAGTTGCCAATGAAATGATCAACTACGGCACAATGACCCTTGAGCAGAACGACTCCGCCATGAACTTCATGCTCCTATCGGGCGGCGGGGGCATTCTCATCGGCACCGGCGTGGCCTTGGTTATCGTCCTGGGTCTGGTCAAGGTGCTGGGCCAGCTCTCTTCCTTTGCCCTGGCCGTATCTTCCGGCAACTTCTCCCACGATATTACGGTGAAGGAAAAGGGCGAAATAGGCGCGGTTATCAACGCCATCAAGGGCATTCCGGAAGTATTGCGCACCGTTATGACCGTTGCGGAAGGTATTTCCACCAATATACGACGCGGGCGCATGCGTGAAAGGATGAAGCCGGAGCGCCTTTCCGGCGAATTCTCAAACCTCGGCTCAACCATCAACAGTGTGTGTAACGCCTATACCGACCTTATTGACGCCATTCCGCTGCCGATCATGGCCTGTGACGGAACCATGCAGACCGTTTTCTTCAACACAAGCGCGGGCAAGGTTCTCGGGCCGGAAAACATCGGCAAGTCTTGCGGCCCGCTCTTGCAGTCGCCTGAATGTGACAGTTCCGGTTGTATCGGCAAGAAGGCCATGGCAGCCAAGGCGGCGGTCAATGTAGAAACCAGCATCATGGCAGCGGGCAACAAGATGGAAGTCGCGGTTACGGCCATACCCACCCTTGATGAAAAGGGTACTGCGGTGGGCTTTATTGAAATTCTTACCGACCTCACGGAAATCAAGGAAAAGCAGGCAATTATGCTTTCAGTTGCCCAGCAGGCTTCCACCATTTCCGACAGGGTTGCCGCCGCCTCAGAGCAGTTGGCCGCGCAGGTGGAACAAATATCGCGCGGTGCGGAAGTACAGCGCAACCGGGTTGAATCAACCGCCAGCGCCATGACCCAGATGAACGCGACCGTACTGGAAGTAGCGCGCAGTGCAGCGGATGCAGCAACCCAGGCAGACCACACCCGCGAAAAGGCTACCGAGGGTACGCGCCTTGTTTCCAACGTTATCACCGCCATCAGCACTGTGCAGGACGTAGGCGGCAGGCTGCAGCAGAACATGCAGGACCTCGGGGTCCAGGCAGAAAGCATCGGCGGCGTCATGAATGTCATTTCCGACATTGCGGACCAGACAAACCTTCTGGCCCTGAACGCCGCCATTGAAGCGGCCCGCGCCGGAGAAGCAGGACGCGGCTTTGCAGTAGTTGCCGACGAAGTGCGAAAGCTCGCGGAAAAAACCATGCACGCAACCCAGGAAGTGGGTGGCAGCATTTCTGCCATCCAGCAGTCGGCCAGGGTAAACATTACCGAAGTGGGCGAAGCCGTTAGCGGCGTGGTCAAGTCTACAAGTATTGCCGAAAGTTCCGGGGAAGCCCTGAATGAAATTCTCAGCCTTGCCACGAACAACTCGTCCATAGTTTCGGCCATTGCCACGGCGGCGGAAGAGCAAAGCGCCACCAGCTCTGAAATCAACCAGGCAATAGAAGAAATAAATCGTATCTCTTCGGAAACGACCGACGGCGTAATCCAGTCTTCCGAAGCGGTGCAGGAACTCTCCTCCATGGCGCAAGAACTGAGAAGGGTGATGCAGGGTCTTCAGTAAGCCAGTACTGAAAGCTCTGTAGTCAAAACTGGGTAGCCCTTCTTTTCCCCTCAACCAACTCCGGCACGCCCGCCTCACTCCCCCATCTGCCGTGCCGGAAACAGGAAAGGGCCTTTCATCCAACCGTAAGGATGAAAGGCCCTCATGAACATTCGGGGAGGTTCCCCCCGCACAGAGAAACGAGTACGCTATTTACCCATACCGCAGCATTTCTTGTATTTTTTACCGCTGCCGCAAGGGCATTCGTCATTTCTGCCTACTTTGGGGGCGTCGCGCCTGTCCGGCGCTTTTTTGTCGTCCGCCTGCCCCTTGCCGGAGTAGTTGAGTTTGTTGGAACGATCTTTGTGCTTGAAAGCGGAAGACGCGTTCTTTGCAGCCGGGGCGGCCGGAGCTTCCCCTGCTTCTTCCTGCGCCTCCGGCGCGGCCTGTTCCTGCGTGTCGGCAGGCTCGGCCTGATCATGCTCCGGGGCTTCTTCAACCTGAAGCCTCAAGCGGGTGAGGGCCTTGAAAATATTTTCATGTATACGGTAGAGCATTTCCTGGAACAGGGCAAAGCCTTCTCGCTTGTACTCCTGTTTGGGATCGCGCTGGCCGTAGCCGCGAAGGCCAATTCCGTCGCGCAAATGGTCCATGTTCAGCAGGTGCTCTTTCCAGGTGCGGTCCAGCTCTTCAAGCATGAAATAGCGCAACACGTCCTTATATATATGCGGCGCACTGTCGTGAATGCTTTTCAGGCTGTCCTGCACGCAGGCCCGGCACTCATCCGGGCTGGGCACGCGATCGTCCTGCCACTGGCGGCGAATGTTGAACACCTCCTGCAGGCGGCCCATAAGCCATTCTTCCTGCTCCACATCCAGGCTGCCCTTGGCCTGGATATAAGGCTCGTATATTTCATTGATGGCGTCATCCAGAAATTCGGCGACTGTGCCTTCAATATCCTCTTCCATAATGGCATCACGGCGCAGGGAGTAGATTACCTCGCGCTGCTGGTTCATCACGTTGTCATAATCCAGCAGGGTTTTGCGAATTTCAAAGTTGTGGCCTTCAACCCGCTTCTGGGCGTTTTCAATGGCCCGGGAAATCATGCGGTGCTCAATAGACTCACCATCGCGCAAGCCGAGGGTTTCCATCAGTTTTGCGATGCGGTCAGAGCCGAAAAGCCGCATCAGGTCGTCTTCCAGCGACAGGAAAAAACGCGAGCAGCCGGGGTCGCCCTGACGACCGGAACGACCGCGAAGCTGGTTGTCTATGCGCCTGCTTTCATGCCGCTCGGTGCCAAGTATAAAAAGACCGCCAAGTTCGCGCACGCCTTCGCCGAGCACAATGTCTGTTCCCCGGCCGGCCATGTTGGTGGCAATGGTCACTTTTCCCTTTTGGCCCGCTTCGGCAATAATAGCCGCTTCCTGTTCGTGGTGTTTGGCGTTGAGCACGTTGTGGGGAATGTTGTTTTTCTTGAGCCGCGTAGAAAGGTATTCGGACATCTCAATGGAGATGGTGCCTACCAGCACCGGCTGACCGGCTTTGTGCAGGTCTTTTATCTGGGCGATAATCGCCTCCACCTTTTCCGCCTTGCTTCGGTATATGACATCGGGCTTGTCCAGACGAATCATGGGGCGGTGAGTGGGAATGCTTATCACCTCAAGGCCGTAAATTTCATGAAATTCTACAGCTTCCGTGTCTGCCGTGCCGGTCATGCCGGCAAGTTTGCTGTACATGCGAAAATAGTTCTGGAAGGTGATGGAAGCCAGGGTCTGGTTTTCCGCCTCAACCTTGACGTGCTCCTTAGCCTCCAAAGCCTGGTGCAGACCGTCGGAAAACCTGCGCCCCGGCATCAGACGGCCCGTAAATTCATCCACGATGATAACCTGATCGTCCTTGACGATATAATCCACATCGCGCTTGTACACCCGGTGCGCTTTGAGCGACTGGTGCACATGGTGTTGCAGGGTAATGTTCTGCGCGTCAAAGAGGTTTTCTATGCCGAGAATCTTTTCCACATGCTGCACACCTGCGTCGGTGAGCATGGCGGTTTTACCCTTTTCGTCCAGGGTATAATCTTCCGATACAAGACGGGTAACCACGGTGTCTATTTTGCGGTACAAATCGGTAGATTCGTCGGCAGCGCCGGAAATAATCAGGGGCGTTCTGGCTTCGTCAATAAGAATGGAGTCCACTTCGTCCACAATGGCGAAGTTGTGCCCGCGCTGCACAAGCTGGTTCTGATAAAACTTCATGTTGTCGCGCAGATAGTCAAAACCGAATTCATTGTTCGTGCCGTAGGTAATGTCTGCTGCGTAGGCTTCCTGGCGCTCCTGGTCGTTCAGGCCGTGCACAATGGTGCCCACGGACAAGCCAAGAAAATTATACAGCTTGCCCATCCAGGCGGCGTCGCGTTTTGCCAGGTAGTCGTTCACGGTGATAACGTGCACCCCTTTGCCGGAAAGGGAGTTCAACACCACGGCGAGCGTAGCCACAAGGGTTTTGCCCTCACCGGTCTTCATTTCTGCAATGCGGCCGGAGTGCAGCACCATGCCGCCTATAAGCTGCACGTCAAAATGGCGCATGCCCAGAGAGCGCACGGAAGCTTCGCGCACAAGGGCGAAAACTTCCGGCAAAATCTGGTCAAGGGTTTGGGCGCCGGAAACAACCTGCTCCTTATATTGAGCTATTTTTTCCGGAAATTCCGAATCGGACAGAGCCTGCATTGCCGGCTCAAGGGCGGTAATACGGCGCACCAGTTGCATTTTGCGCTTGACATAACGGTCGTTTTTCGACCCGAATATTTTTTTGAATATAAGACTGAACATACATTCTCCGGCGTATGACGTAAGCTGGGCACTCGGCCCTCAAGTAAATCGAAAGAGACTATAGGGACGAAGTGACGCGGGCGCAAGAGAAGATTGCGCGTAAGAACATTTTACCGGCAAAACACCCGCCTTGCGCGGGCGCTTCGCCGGTAAGGTCAGCACTGTCAGGCAGGCTTACTGGCGCGGCTTACACATCCACATTAAGCCAAAGACGCGCGGCCCAGCCAATGAGAAACGAAAGCAGCGCAACGCCGCCGCTTATAAGAATCATTTCCCGGAAACCGCGAACAAAGGACTCTTTGCGAATAACCGAAACAAAAAAGGTAAAGCCAAGAATTATCAGCGCGGCGTTTACCAGACAGAAAAACAGGGCCACCAGCGGGGAAGAAAAAACACCATAGGGCGCAAGCAAAAAGGCCACGGTGAACAAATAGGCGCAGCCCGTATAGGAAGCGGCTTTCAGTGGATGCTTTTCACCTTTATCCGCCTTTTTTGCCAGGTATTCGGAAGCGGCCATGGACAGCGTGGCCGCAACGCCGGTAATGAAGCCTGCCAGTCCGATCATGGTATTGTCGTTGAGCGCAAGGGTAAATCCGGCCAGGGCACCGGTAAGTTCTACCAGGGCGTCACTCAAGCCGAGCACCATGGAGCTGATGTACGAGAGTTTTTCTTCCTTGAGCATGCCCACAAGGTAGGCTTCGTGCTTTTTCTCGTCCTCCAGAATGTCCATGGCAACGGGCACTTCCTTGCCGATTTCCGCGTACTTGGCAATGGCGTCATTTTCGCCGCGCTCCATCAGGTTGATGGTAAAGACCAGGCCGAAAATACGCGCCAGCAAAGGCAGAAGCCACACCCGCCACATACGTATTTTCGGCGGGCCGTCTACATACTCCTTCCAGGTATCGCGGTGGCGTTCTTCATCGCCCGACATGACCAGCAAAAGGCGCTGGTTTTCCAGGTTGCCCGTGCGCCTGGCAAGCGCCGCATAGACGAGGGCGTCAGTAGCCTCGTCGTCATACATCTCGCGGATAAGTTCTTTGAGTGAGTCGTTCATGTGGTCCTCCTTGCTCATACGACCTGCTGGAATGTTTTGTTGGAAAAACAGGCCGGGTGACGCGGAAATTGGGCAAAAGATTGATTCAGAAACCAAACCGCGTGTTTAGCTTTGGGGTCTTCCGCACAATGAGGCGAAATGCAATGGAGCCTTATTTCGCGGACATCACACTAGTGTCGCGTCAAGCGACAATAGTCGCAACCCCGAAGGGGGTGCGCGCCGCCGCAGGCGGCGTGAGCAAAGCCAAAACCGCGTTTTCGCTTTGCGATCTGCATGCTTTTACGACAGTGGAAGCATGACATATCACTAGTCAAAATCGGTAAACAGCGCCCCAATGTGCATATTCCCCAGCATGCGTTTGGCGTTTTGCTCACGCATGCGCCAAAAGGCCTGCTGAATCTGGTCAGAGGTAATGCCGTTGCGCATGGCGGTATAGGCTTCAATATATGCCGCCAGAATATCGCACACCTTGAGGGCTTCGCCGTCTTTGGGATCGCAGTCGTTGCTGTTTCTTACGCCTTGCAGAGTGTGAAAATCCACCCTGCGGGCCTTGCCGTCTACCACAATGGTATCGTCAAATTCCGATCCGGTCTCCAGGCCGAGATAATAGCCCAGCCTTTCGGTTATATCCTTGTACCCCTCTTTTGCCAAAGGGGTAAGTACGCGCCGGGCCAGCTCACTTTCTTCATACTCCTTGATAATCTGGCCAAGGTCCTCAAAGGACTTTTTCACGGGAGAAATGATATCTCTGGTCAAAAGCTCCGGCAGGTCGTGAAACAGGCCGCTGAAAAAATTGTTCACCCGTCTTGCCGGGCAGGCCCCCAGAGAAATGCTTAGAAAATAGGCATAACATCCGACAATGAACATATGACCCATGACGGAAGTTTCCGGCGTGCGCGGGGTTTGGGACCAACGTTTTTGAAAACGCAGTTGCCCGCACAGGTTGGCAAAGCGCGACAGAGCGGGCCGTGAAGAAAGCGGTGTTTCACAGTTGCGCCTCGCCTGCCCGCCGTTTTCCGCGGGAGGGGGCGTGCGGTTTTCAATCAGGGTTTGCAAACCCGGCAGATAGAGCAACAGGGCTGCGCCGTCTTTCCCGGTGTTGGCCGGGGCCAGGCCGTCCACGAGTTCGCGCATGCCCGGCAAATGGCAATAGCCGGTCAGTTGTCGGGCGAAAGAGCACTCTATGTCTGCCAGTTCGTCGTCAAAGGGTTCGTTCAGGTGGCGCAAAAGGCGAAATTCCCAGGCGCTTGCGTACAGGTGCGCGGCAGAGAGTATGTCCGTGGCCAGGTTTTTTTTGGGCGGGTTTCCGGCGTAGGCGACAAAGCGCTTCCAGAAAATTTCGGAAAGCGGGCGCAAGTGCGGCTCCACCTCGGTAATGGCCCACTCGGCAAGGCGCTTGTAATGGTCGGGGTTTTCCTTGATCCGGTAGAGGATGGGGGGCTTGATATCGGTAATGACCAGACGGAAAAGATAGTCAAAGATCCCGCCTTCAACCACTTCTTCTTCAAGGGCGAGGCGCTCGTCCGGGTTCATGCTTCGCGCGGACAGCTGGCACAGTAACCACGCCACGATCATCTTGTGCGACTGCTTGTCTATTTCTATCAGTTCCATCAGGCGAAGCTTGTCATTCCAGCGTTTCATATACGAGCCGGAAAAAACAAACTGCAGCAAAGACTTGCGAATACTACCGGACATGGCGCACCATTCGGGAATAAGGGTTACACAATCATAGCACACGGCAACAGAAGGAAGATGGCGGCCTGGCAGGCAAAATGCGCCGGACACGTTCAGCCCGGGGTGACGACATATCGTCCGGCCTGTAAAAACACGCCCGAATCCGGGGCTTGAGTCCGGCACCATACTGCCCGGAGTGTGCTGCGTTGTACATACCGTGCCTCGCTGTGAACGTCCAGCGCCTATCAGTATGCATGCAGCAAAGCCGCTGCGCCCAAAGACATTCACTAGTGCAACAACTTTCTTACAGAATGAAATTTCTCCTTTACAGCGCTGTTCGCGCCGGGTTATTTATAAAGATAGATTGCGGCAAACACCCTTTCTACCCGGCCCATGAAGAACGAAGCACAGTACTGGATACTTGCGTCTTTCCCTTGAGGAAAAATACAGAGTTATTATGAAGAAAAGATGCAGCATTGCCGATTGTATCTGGTCTGAGCAAGCCAGTTTTTGCTCCATGCTCGACAGCGCCAATGTACCGCTGGACGCGAAATGGCCTTTGGTCATCCTGTTTCTCAGGGGGGTCAAGGACGCTGCCTTCCTGAGTGAGACCCAAAAAGCCCAGATGCAGGACCTGTTGCTGCTTGTCCTGCAGGAGCGCAGCTTTACTGCCAGCCGCTATGAAGAAGTGCAGCAAAAGATTTATTCCATTATCACAGTCAACCTTTCTGAAAAGCTCAAAGCCATCGTCAAGGAAACTTCCGAACTTTCGCGCGACATGCAGCAAATGTTCAGTAAGCACAGAGATGCGGTTACCGGTGTTACCACACAAATTGACAATGATTTTGACAAGGGGGTTGACCCGGCGCGGCTTCTCGCCAAATTGCGTACCGACCTTCGCAATATTGCCGCCAAAATGACAGAAGACGCGGAAGTTCTTAAGCATCTCTCGCAAAGGGACGCCTTGACCGGGCTTGCCAACCGAAGAAAATTCGATGATTTTCTGGAAGCGGGAGTGGAAGCCTGGAAAGAGTCTGGCACGCCGATTTCTCTTATCATGCTCGACGTGGACCATTTCAAACAATTCAACGACACCTACGGGCACCTTGTGGGCGACCAGGTCTTGTGCACCATGGCCAAGCGACTCTCGGAAGTCATTGAAGCGGGCCTTGATACAAAAAACAAGGGGCTGGTGGCGCGATACGGGGGCGAAGAATTTGTTATCATCCTGCAAGGCCCTCTGGCTGCGCGCTCCGGCGCTCTGGCCGAGCAGATACGTAAGACCATCCAGAACTCCGCGCTTACCATACGCGACAATGATAACAAAATAGTACAGCGAGGTGTGCGCGTAACCATAAGCATCGGCATTTGCACCTTACAGGACTCATGGACCAACTCCTTCAACGAAAACCTCGTCGATTTTGCCGACAAAGCCCTGTACTACGCCAAAGATAACGGGCGTAACTGCACCGCCGCGTATGCGCCAGAGAAGAACCCGCCGTACGATCTATTACGTGAAGCCTAGGGGCTGTTTTTTCGTCGCGGGGTATGCATACCCGGCAGCGACATTACCACAAACCGACACAGGCAAGCCTCGCTTGCCTGTGTCGGTTTGAAACGTTATATAAGCTTTCCTTGCACAATAGCCCGCCTTCGGGCTTGTGCTTCCGTTATTTGACTGTGCGTCCGAAAGGACCCCGGCTCTGGTGCGCCGTTCCCCCGACCCGGCAGGCCTGCTATCCTTTAAAACTGCGAGCTCCCCTTATGCGATTGCAGAAAAATATTGAAAAAGTGACCCAAGTTGTCATGTTTGAAAACTGGCTCCGCTTTTATTTTATTGTAGAAGAAGGCGACAAGCTCCTGATGCGCCTGCCGGAAAAAGCCATGGAGCAGATCAGAACCCGCTACAGTTCTTACTACGATCTGGCGGAAATTCTGAATAATGCGGAAATAGACCACCAGACCTCCTTGAAAGCGGTATGCCTGCATGCTTCCAGCGGCGGCGACGGTGCCCCCCTGAATGAGAAGGACCTGAGCGAGGTTTTTGACAGCCCGGACTTTCAACTGGAACTGCAACTGTTCAGCAGTTGGGTACAGGGCCACGAAGAGCAGCTTGACGAGCGCTTTCTGGAATTTTCCGAATGGTTACAGGCCTACACCGCGTGGAAAAATTCAGATGAAGTGCGCGAACTGGCGCACAAGATAGCCCAGAGTCTGGCTTTTGACCGCACCGACGGCGGAACCTTGCAGTAAGCGATAAGCGACGTGAATACGCTTTCCGGCAAGTTCTGCCCTGCCCTGTCGCTTACGACCATGGGGCATCATTGCATCAGCAGCGTATTACATGACCTGGTCGTAACCAGGCCCGAACTTCCCGCCGGGAAAAACGGTCTTGTCTGCGTAGACGCCACCTGCGGCAACGGCCACGACACCTGTTTTCTGGTGGGGGCCATGCAGGGGGCGGGCCTTGCCGCCCAGGGAACCGGCGGAGTGATACTGGCTCTGGACGTTCAGGCCCGGGCGATTGCTTCCACGCAAAAAGCCCTGCATGGGCGTTTTGAGCATTTGCCCATGCCGGTTGTACTTTTACAGCAGGACCATGCCCAACTGGCAGCCGCCCTTGAAGCCCATGCGCCGCAACAAACCCTGGCTGCAATTATTTACAATCTCGGTTTTTTACCGCGAAGTGACAAAAAAATTATCACCCGAAAACAAAGCACCCTGGCCTCACTGGAAGCAGCAGCCCGCCTGCTGTTGCCGGGCGGGCTAATTGTTGCCCATACATACGGCGGGCACCCCGGCGGCAGTGAAGAAAGCGCGGCAGTGAATGTCTGGTTTTCCGCCCTGCCCCACGACCTGTGGCTTGCGGGAAAATACACTCTGTGCAACAAAGCGCACAACCCGGAAATACTGTTTATGGCCCAAAAGCGCCGCCATACCGAGCAGGTAGAGCAATAAGCGCCTCACGAATGCAATTGCTCTCACAATAACGACAAGGATCAGCCATGATTACGCATGAAGAAGCCCTCGCCCTGATAGAAAAGCTTACCCCGGAACCACATATGCAGCAGCACGCCATCGCGTCGGAGCAGGTAATGCGCGCCCTTGCAGAACATTTCGGTGAAAACGCCGACCTTTGGGGCCTTACCGGCCTGCTGCACGACGTGGACTACTCCACAACCAAAGATTGCCCGGAAAAACACGGGCTGGAAGCCCTGACGATTCTCGCCGGAAAACTGCCGGACGAGGCGCTGTACGCCATTGCCGCCCACAACAGCGAATGCACGGGCAAAGAACCTGCGAGCCGTCTTGATTATTCCCTTCGCGCCGCAGAAACCGTAACCGGCCTGGTCAAGGCCGCCGCACTGATGCGGCCCACGGGCATGGAAGGCATGGAACCCAAAAGCCTGAAAAAGAAAATGAAAGACAAGGCTTTTGCCGCCTCTGTAAGCAGAGAGCACATTCGGGAATGTGAAAAGGCGGGCCTTGGCCTGGACGAATTTCTGGCCCTGTCTATCAAGGCCATGAGTTAGTCTGATGGAATGACCTCGCCCGGGACAATCGGGCATGCCCAGGTAAAAGCAACACCTTGCGAGAAGGCCATCCCATCAGGCTGGTACAAATAAATATTCTTTATAAGGGCAGAACTTCCCGACCGTATTTTTCGTTAAGCACAATTCCCACTGCCTCATAGAAGGCGAAGCCGCCACAAAGAATGCCTTCATAGCCTGCCAGGGTATGAATGGCGTGGCTGCCGGTGAAGTTTGCCGCAGCGAGAAGGAAGAACAACACCGCCAGCGAGCCGAATACCAGCTTGCCGATTGTCTTGCCCCGCAGCGTTCCGATGAAAAGGGCAAAGGTAAACAGCCCCCAAAGGCCCAGGTAGCAGCCCATGGAAACAGGATCAGCCGCGGGCAGGCCCACATGGGGCATGGTCCAGATAAATACAAGGGACAGCCAAAAAGAACCATAGGAAGTAAAGGCCAGGGTGCCGAAGGTGTTACCCTGTTTCCACTCCATTATTCCGGCGATAAGCTGGGCTATGCCGCCGTAGAAGACGCCCATACTCATGATCATGACGCTGAGCTCAAAAAAACCGGCATTGTGGATATTCAACAAAATCGTGGTCATGGAAAAACCGGCAAGTCCGAGAGGAGCCGGGTTCGCCGTAGAAGGAGCATTGCTTGACATTAACGGGCCTCGTGAAAAAATTGGGTTCAGGGTATGCGGGATTGCTGTGAAAACGGGAAAAACTGTATATTCTGTGTAATCTTGCAAGGGTATTATAAAAAGTGACACCGGAGCCGGTGTGCTTACTACTGCGAACAATACACTCTACCGATGCGCTATACGCAAAACCGACCATCCGTGGCAAGCTGTATCTGCAAAGTATTCTCTCGCAGCGTACTGTGCGCAGTGCGAAACAGTTTCAACCATTCGTTGCAGGCTTCCACAATCTCCCCGCACGCCCCCTGCCCTGGCCCAGACCCAGGCCCTGGCCCAGGACAGACGGACAGGCCGACAGGCAGGGCTCCATACTATCCGGTACAGGTTTCGTTACATCGAAAGAGTTGCGATACCGATATTCAAATCACCTGCGCAGACAACAAATACAAAGGCTTATGCCGTTCCTGCATAAGCCTTTGTATTTGCAATACGCTCGCGAAGTGAACCGCGGCTATTGCTTCCAGGGGGATTTGCCGCAGGAATGCAGGAAAATATTAATGAAGCGTTTTCCTCCCACCGCATCGGCAAGTTCGGGCCAAACCTTGGTCAGCGCGATATTGCGCCACTCAGCACCGTCTTCAAGCTTGCTGATCATGACACCGCTTTCCTTGAGCACCACCTTGGCTTTTTCAGTTTCCTGCACCGTAAAGACAAGCCCGTGTTTTTGCGCGAACTTTCCGGCGTCTATAAGCAGTTGCCGCTCTTCCTGGCTGAACTTGCGCAAAACCATAGTGCTCATAATCAGGGGTTGCAGGTGATAGGTAAAGGGCGTTTCCGTAATGTACTTCTGGTTGGCGTCCTGGAACTTCATGGCATGAAAGCCTATGTAGCCATAGCTGTGCCCGTCCACTATGCCTTTTTTCAGTGAATTGAAGGTAAGGCCCCAGGGTACGACAACCGGCTCGGCTCCAAAGGCCTTGATGGTTTCGATAAGCGCCGTGTTCTGTGGAACACGTATTTTCAGGCCCTTCATGTCTGCCAGGGTGGTTACCGGGTGTTTGGCGTTGGAAATGTGGCGAAAATCGGTATAGGTCCAGGCCATAATCCGAAAACCGGCACTTTCCGCATAGCTGTTCAATATTTCGGCGGGAGCACCGGATGTGGCCCTGGCCACATCGTTCAGATCATCGAATATATAAGGCAAGGTAAGCACGCCGAGTTCCTTGACTCTGGGAGCCACATTGGCAATGCCGACAAGAGCCATGTCCAGCGTTCCCATGGTCACAGCCTGAACGGTGTCAGTCTCTTCCCCCAGTTCGCCATCGAAATGCAGAGAAACCTGGATTGCGCCATTGCTCTTTTCTTCAACATATTGCTTGAACGCCTTGCCGACAACGCCCATTTCAGAGTCTTCCGGGTCACCCACGGCCATGCGCAAGGTTTTGGCCGCGCCCTGGGCAAAAGCGGCTTGCCCAGCCAGCAGAGCAGCCAGAACCAGCACACCGATAAGCAATGCATGCGCATAGCGCATCCGGGCCGGTGCGCTTGCGTTGCCGCCATGTTTTTGCGCGCCGTCTTTGGCGAAAAAGACTTCCTTGTCCTTGTTGCCCAAAATGCGCTCACACTGCTCGTCCACGCCAAGGCGGCAGACATTCTTTGCCTTGAAGCAGTAGAACAGGATTCCAAGAATCACCCAGCCGACAAGGCAAGCCCACGATTGCCACTGCATTGCCGCCGGAGATGCGGGCACAGTAAGCAGCAAAAAGCAGACGGAGGCCGCACCAACACCAAGTAGCGCAGCTGTTTTGCCTTTTGCGGCCCCCGGAATATTTTCATTTGCCACAAACAGTTTATACGCGGCAAGACTTGTGAAACCGTATGCGATAATGGTTCCCACCGCAGACATATCCACAACCCACCCCAGGGCTTCGCGGCCGAACCAGGGGGCCAGCACACAAAGCGCAGTACCAAACAACAGGGCATTATAGGGCGAATGGTATTTTGGATGCACTGCGCCGAACCAACGCGGCAGAAAACCCGCTCTGGCCATGCTGAAAATAAGACGGCTCGCAGCGATGAAAAAACCGTTGATGCCCGTGAGAATGGCTGCCAGAACAGACACTGCAAGTATGGCCGCGCCAACCTTGCCAAGGGTGATTTCCACTATGGTGCCTGTGGCCCATACCGGCGCTGAATCCAGCAATTCCTTGTAGGGTATGACAATGGCAACCGCGACGGTAATCAGGCCATATATAAACGCGCCGCAAAGAATCGCCCCGAGCATGAGCTTTGTTGACTGCTCATGGGGAAAGTCAAATTCTTCCGCGGTCTGGGGTATCGTATCAAAGCCGACATACAGCCAGGGAGCAATGGCAACAATGGAAGCCACGGCTGCGACAGCGCTTTTGCCCTCGGCGAAAAAGGGCTGCAAGTTATTAACGGTGGTTCCGCTGTAGGTAAAAGAGCCAATGCACAATGCCACAACCCCCGCGATGAGGGCGAGCGCCAGCACCAGCTGCAAACTCCCCGCAAAGCCGACACCGCGATAGTTGACATAACCAAAAAGAAGCACTGTGCCGCAAAGCAGGGCAAGCTCGCCGGAGTATACGTTCCACCCGGCAATCGTATAGAGATGGCCGATTTCAAAGACACCGGGAAAGAGAAAGCGCGTAAGCAAGGCGATTGCCGTAGCGTTCAGCGCGATGATGCACAAATAGCCCAACACCAGGGCCCAGCCGCAAATAAAGGCGCAGGTCGGGCCAAAGCCCACAAAAGCATAGGCAAACGCCCCGCCCGCAACAGGATAATTTGCCACCATCTTCCCATAGCTGAGCGCGATGGTAAGCAGCATAATTGCCCCAATCAAAAAACCGAGGCAAGCGGCCACTGGCCCGGCTTCCGGCAAAAAGCGGATACCCGGTAAAACAAAACATCCCCATCCAAGGATGCAGCCGAGAGCCAGCGCCCAAACCTGAAAGGGTGAAAACGATTTTTTCAGCTCAACCCGCTGTTGGGTCTCTTGGCGATTGTTCATGCAGCCTCCCTGGCAATATGTCGAACAAACGACTGTGGTTCATGAATAAAGTATGATCCGGCCCGCTACAGGCTTCTTTACAAAATGCATGAAACATTCCATCCGGAAATACGTATGCGGTGCAACACAATGATGAGAATGGTAACGAGTAGAAAAGACGAATAATGCAAAAATGACTCAATATTGCCCAAAACAGGAGAATTATAATGCAAATACAACTCATACTTTGTCTGCCTCGCCGGACAGGACAACTCCCTTCCGTGAGGAAAGCAAAAACCCTCACCCCTAAAAAGCACGAAGGCTCGCCCTGTTACAGCCAAGCCTTCGTGAAATGCGTGGTGGAGCTGGACGGAACTGAACCGGCCCCAGTCCGCAACAGCCATGCTTGGTCAAGCGAACAGTATGCCCCAGATGACCTTGCAGTTGATTCAGGGGTAGCTTTTATGCGTAAGTGTATAACTTGCCCAACATTGTGGTTTTCTGTACCTTCTTTGAAGAAAATCATATACAAGCAGGAACCAGAATGGCGGACTTCAGGACACTCTCTTTTACCTCAAAAGACTTGCCAATATTTGTTTCAGCGCAACACTATTTTTCCGAATACCCCGACAGGGGAAAGCCCTTTTTTGCCAAGCCCTTTGCCAAGCCCTTTTACATGGCCAAAAAATGCCTTGTAGCAGGCATACGCACCCAAAATATTCTGCCTCTATGGAAGAATAACAACTTGAAAACAGTTTTTGAGGAGTCTCACAATTACCAGCACCTTGATGGTGACCGCATAAGCAGCTACATTTCGATCCGCGAAAATGATACGGAGAAAATAGACTTGGCAGTCCCGGTATTTCCGCTGGATGCCCGCAATTTCGGGCACTGGATTTTGGAAAGCCTGTCAAGAATTTTAGCGTTGGAAGAGTATGGCTACACCGGGCCGTATATTGTGTATGCAAACGCGCCGCATATTTTTGAAACTCTGGAGTTGTTTGGTATAGGTCCAGATAGGATACTGACCAACGACAAGAAATATGTGGTCGATACCCTGATTATCCCTCCGATTTTGAATAATATGGAGCTACAGGCCGACACTGTTATAGTGCCGTTTCTTCGCTCCAAACTGCTCAACGCTGTGGGTACTTTACCGGGCAAAAAACGTGTGTATATTCGCAGAACTGGCACCCGTAAGGTTGTAAATGAGGATGAAGTGCTGGATATACTCCAGCGGTATGATTTTGAAGAATTCGTTCCGGATGGAAAGCACTGTAGAGAGCAGTTTCAGTATATGAGCAATGCTGATTTTTCCGTTATGGCGCATGGTGCGAATGTTGCACTAACCCTGACCCAACCAGAAAACTCGCATTTTATCGAATTCTTTGGTGACGCGGCCGCATTGTATTTTTATTTCCCGGTAGTGAAGAATGTCAAATTTGAGTATCACCCGATAGTTGAGGGCGCGAGTTCTGCGTTTTCTTCAACAACTGGAAACAAACCCGCGTTTAAGGATATACGGGTTCCGGTTCCACTCTTCGAGTATACACTGGAGCGATTGTTGGCAAAGTAAAAAAACTTATCCAACAAGCCTTCCCCACCATTCAAGACGCCCTGAAGCTGCCCACATTCAGCCTCACCTCAAGCCATCATCCCTAAAAAGCACGAAGGCTCTCCCTGTTACAGACAAGCCTTCATAAAATAGGTGGTGGAGCTGGACGGAATTGAACCGACGGCCTCTTGAATGTCGCACCTCGTAAATATATAATATTACTAAATAATTTAACAAGTTAACCCCTTGGTTCGTTGGCTCTCCGTTGGCAAAGTGTTGGATTTGCGCCAACTCGCCAACATTGCCCTAAATCGTACAACGCCAACGTGATTTTTATCATTTTAGAATCTTACCTGAAGTTGATTTTGCTCCTGAAAATCTTGACTGAACAACGCCCTCTTGAGTCGCGTGGATTTTCAGCTAACAGCTTTTTTATCGCCTTGATGTGTTTAACTTCGGTGATTGCATCTACTTTCATCGTGTCCTCCAATGAATGTTTTTGTTTCCAGCCATAGGAAAACGGACATTCAAAATTAAGAAATTCAAATTGAAATTTTAGATAGAACAAAATCTTGTATAAATCTAAGAGGATACAGTAGCCTAAAAAATAAATGTACGTTTTTAGATAAAAACAGTCTTTCCCCTGAAGGATAATATTTATGTAAAGGTGCTAAATTTAACATAAAAACAAAGAAAAGCCGTCTGTCGTGAAGACAAACAGCCTTTCCTGAGTAACCGTCCTCGAAATATCAGGATTCATGACGGATCATGGCTCCCAATATTCCAAGGACACCAATAGAGAAAATCGGTTGCCCAATTTTAGCCCTGGTAATAGCTGTACAGGCGGTTTTCCCGCATACAGCTAAACCCGAATGACACAAGTTTTTTTTGGAATGGTAAAAGTTTAAATGATTAATGATGGTTGTTGGCTGAAATAATGGTTTTTGCCATTCAAGACAGAATTGTTGGCTTTTCATAAGAAAATGAGGGGAGCCGGTAACGCTCATATCTATATGTGTATGCAATTTACCTATAGCGTTCTTTGATCTTTCTGGGAAATAAATATATTTATATTTGCCTATCATTTCTTTTTGTATATTTCAATAAACACTTCTGGAAGGCACTTGCCTGTTATGGTAGCGGTGCCTTGGAATATACTTTTTATCCCTCTGGCGCATTCCATGCGAAGAAAAATCCTAAAAATATTGTTGGCCACCATGATAGTGACTGCAAGTGCCTTTGGTGGTCTTTATGCGTATTGCACAAAGGACATGCCGCCGATGGATGTTTTTCGTGATCCGGCAAAGCATGCGAGGCTGTTGGAAACAAAGTATCCTCTCCCGCAGGAGGGGAGTTATAACATACAGCCACTTGCCTACGAAGAAATACCCAAGCAGATCATAGATATCTTCCTTGAATCCTCAAACCCTCTATATTTTTCACGCGACGGGCATGAGTTTGGCTGTTTAAATTCGCCCGTGGACCACCTGATTAAGCTTTTTGGCACTGATTTTATTCGTTCACGTTATCTTGCGGACTACCACATCCGCTATGACATGATACGCCTGTTACGTCATAGGCTCGCATTTTCTCTGGATAAGCAGCAAATACTATGCGCCTACTTGAATACGATACAGTTGCCTGATGATGTATTCGGCATCAATGCCGGGGCTCGCTATTTTTTTAACAAAGATGCGAAGAACCTCACCTTAGCTGAAAGTGTAACACTTATGTTACTTGAACAAACAAAATGGATGAACCGCGAAACAGTCAGCAGCAACATTAATACGCGCCGCGATAGGATTCTTAAGCGGCTCCTGGATGCGGATAGAATTACTCTTGATGCATACGATTCTGCTGTGTCAGAAAAGATTAACGTGCCAGCTATGGGTATAGTGCAGTAGTCCTCTCTTCACCGTGCATCAAAAGGGTAAGCTTGCACAAACTTGTGTACGGCTTGTTTCTACG
>JAJDIC010000004.1 GCA_030266525.1 Desulfovibrio sp. OttesenSCG-928-G15
CTCCCGGCAACGATGTTGCCGAGAAGCCCCGGCACTTCGCGCGAAGCTTTGGGCTTAATATTCATAAGCATCTGCACGCCGACGTACAAAAGAAAAATGATGAATATCGCCTTGAGCAGGCTTGTCGGCAAATGCACGGCAACCTTGCTGCCCAAAAAAGTGCCGACCAGGATGCCGGGCGTGATGTACTTGACGATTTGCCAGAGCACAAAGCCGTTGCGGTTATGCGCCATAAAGCTGGATATGGAAGTAAACATGATGGTGGCAAGGGACGTGCCAAGGGCCATGTGGTGCACATGCTCCCCGGAAATGCCTTGCAGGGCGAAGGTGTAGTTGATCATGGGCACGATAACCAGGCCTCCGCCAACGCCCAGCAAACCGGCCAGCAGCCCGGCAAAGGAACCCAGAACAAGAAAAATCAGCAGCGAGGTAATCATAAAAACCCCTTCCGGATAGTGCTTGAATTCGGCAAATAGTTTGCCCGCCGGGGTAAAAGCCTGCGGCCAGCCCCTGTCAAGCGTTTGTACACCTCTCGCGCTTGCGGCGCAAGCGCCTCTGTATTGACGACTTACCCTGCGCCTAGTAGAACGCGTACATAGCGCAGCACACTCTGCACCGCAGGTCTTGCCCGCGCCCGTTCCTTCACCCACAACCTGCGAGAACATCATGCGAATTTACATTGCCGCTTCATGGAAGCACCAGCATGCGGTGGAAATGCTTACGGAAAGACTGGAAGCGCTGGACCATGAAGTGCTGTCCTGGCTACGCGAAGGCCGCCCCGAAGAAGCTTTTTTGTCGCGACGGGAACTGGAGCATTTCATTTATTCCGAAGAAGGGCGCAGGGTTTTTGAATTTTGCGCCGGTTCCGCCACCAGTTGCGATGCGGTTATTTACCTTGGCCCGTCCGGCTGCGATGCCTGGGCCGAAGTGGGCGCAGCCTATGGTCGGGGCGTACCCATTCTCGGCCTTTTGGCCAAATCGGAAGATGTGGGCCTGATGCGGCTGATGATCCGCTCCTGGCACAACTCGGTGGAAAGCCTGCTTGCGGCGGTAAGTGAATTGCCCAGGGCGAAGTAGGAAGCACCGCTCCGGGCAGATAAAAGGACTTTGGCATTCGGGCGGTTTCAGTGTATACTGCGCCGACTTTTTCATTAACCGCAGGATCATTTCTTGCTGAAAGCCTCCTGCCGTAACAAGAGGGAACCATGAAAAAACTGCTGCTCTGCCTTGGCCTTTTGGTCTGTTTCGCCTCTGTGGCCCACGCCGCGGATGACAAAACGATTGTCGTCGGTGTTACACCTTTCCCGCACAAGGAAATCATGCTCATCGCCAAGCCCCTGCTTGAAAAAGACGGCTATACGCTTGAGTTGAAAGACTTTTCCGACTATGTGCAACCAAACGTCAACCTGGCTGAAGGCCACCTTACCGCCAACTTTTTTCAGCACATTCCCTACCTTGACAACATGAACAAGGAGCGCGACCTCAAGCTTGCCTGGGTTGCCAAGGTACATATCGAGCCCATTGGTCTGTATTCCAAAAAAATCAGCAAGCTGGACGACCTGAAAAAAGGCGATACCATTGCCGTTCCCAACGACCCGACCAACGGGGCGCGTTCCCTGCGTCTTCTGGAAGCCCAGGGCCTGTTCAAGTTCAAGGAAGGCGAGCTGATCACGGCCCGCGACGTGGTGGAAAACCCCAAGGAACTCAAGCTGGTGGAGTTGGAAGCCGCCCAGCTTCCCCGTACCCTGGTTGACGTAACCGCTTCGGTTATCAACACCAACTTTGCTACGGAAGCCGGACTTGTTCCTTCCAAGGACGCCATTGTTATCGAAGGTTCGGAATCTCCCTTTGCCAATATTATTGCCGTGCGCGAGCAGGACAAGGACAGCCCGGCAGTCAAGGCGCTGGTCAAAGCCGTTAATTCGCCCGAAGTCAAGGAATACATAGTCAAGGAACTTGAGCCCCGCGGCATTGTGGCTGCGTTCTAGCGGGCCGCAAGCTCCCTTAGCCATCATGAACGAGCAGAAACAGGCATCCGGGGAAGACGCGGCAACTGCCGCGCCTTCCCCTTCCCTTTCCGAAAAGCAACGCCGGGAGCTTTGGCTGTACATTGCCGTATCCATTGCGGCGGTGGAACTGCTGATTGCCATGGGCTCGTTCCTGTATGCCTTTATTACCGCTTCCCCCGCAACAAGCAACGCACCAACAAGTATCACGGTGCCCTGGGTGGCCTGGGGGGCCATGGCGCTTATCGCCCCGACACTTATTCTGCTGATTGTGCATGTGGCCGACGTGGGCCTGTTCCGGGCACCGGGGGGAGCCGCCTCGGAGCAGGAGTGGCAGAAGCTTCTTCCTGATCGTCTGCAAACCCTGTATCGCTTCATCAAGGGAGCGCCCGTTGTTGTCGTTCTGGTCGGCCTGGTGGCGCTGGGGGGCGTATTGCTTACCCTGGACGGGGCTTTTGCCGTGCTTGCCGGTCTTGGCGCGGTTTTGCTGCCCCATCTGCCCTGGATTATCGCGGGAGTGGCCGTTTTGGGCTGTGTTCTCGTCATTGCGGTGGTGTGGCTTAACTACCGCACCCGCAGGCTGATTGCGGAATACGACTTTCGCCGCGAAGTGCTGGAAAAAACAGGGGTAATTATTGTGGACAAGGGTAGCACCCCGCTTCCCCCCGGCGGGATAAGCGATGTTCCCTATGCGCTTGTCGCGGGGGAAGAAGAACAGGCGGCCCTGCCCCCTGCCCCGGAAAGCGGACAAGCCGACACGCACGTTACCGGTATCGACAACAATACCGCAACGGACAGTGCAACAAGGGACAACGCCGTAGCGGACGGCGAGGTAAACGGCACTATGCACGACATTGCCGACCAGAAAACCGGATAACGTTACAGACGACGGGGTTACGCTACCCGGGCAATTTTCACTACGCCTCTTTTTCAAGAATACCGGCCTACAACAAAAACGGTCTGCATAAGCTCTCGGGAAGTTGATTATGAGAACCAGACAATGAAGCAAGTAACAAGAAAAAACGTTCTCAGCTTATTGCCGATACTTCTCTTCACCATTTTTTTCGCTTCCGCATATTACTATATTGCAGATGAAATTGTACGCCATGCAAAAATTCGGATGCGTGATCAAACGCATTTGACCGCGGCACTGGTCTGGAACAGTGCGGTGGGCTATATCAATGCAGTCACCCTGCTCTCCGGGCTGGATGAAGAGCATCTGGAGAATTCGCCGCCATACGCCCGTCTTTTGAAAATGCAGAACATCGTCTATCTCGATAAAGAAGGACGACTGGCGCACGCGGAAGATACAACCGGACGCAGCGTTCCGGTTTCAGACGCGCCCCCCCAGTGGCAACACGCCCTGGACACGGCAACGCATACAGTTACCTGCATCGGCCCTTTACCCCCCTTGGAAGGTGACGGCCCCATGGAGCTTCTTTTCACCCGCAAGTTTTCTTCGGGCGAAGCCAGGGGGGCGCTTGGCATTTCCATTTCCCTGCCCAATTTTGCCAACGATCTGCACAGGCAGGACTTTCTCAATAATGAGGGCAAGCTGTTTTATCTGGTTGGGGCAGATGGCCAGATGCTGGCCTCTTCCAAGAGGGACGACGTAGCGCGGCAAAATACCACCCCGCCCCCGGTTGCCATACTGGCAGCGAGCTGCGCAAAAGGCGGCAGCAACACCCTTACCGCCAGCGACACGGAATATCTGGTCGGCAGTGCGACCATAAGCCAAACCGGCTGGACCTTTTATCTCTTGTCACCCAAAGAGCGGGAACTGGCACCCATTTCTTTTGTCGCGACCATCCTGGGCATTGGCTGGCTTGTCATGATTCTTGGAGTACTGTTGCTGCGCCATTTTGCCTGGCAGCAGGACAAGTACAAGCAGCTCAGCCAGCACGACCATATGACCGGCGCCATGAACCGCCTGGCCTTTGAAAAAAAACTGGAAGAATTGCAGCATTCCGGGAATTACCCCATTTGCCTGCTGGTTATGGATGTGGACGGGCTGAAAACCATCAACGACGCGCTCGGACATGAAGCGGGCGATGCGCTGCTCCGCCGGGTCATGCTCTTGTTGCAACGCTCGTTACGGGATGAAGATGCGGTGTACCGCCTTGGCGGCGATGAATTCGCGGTTATTCTGAGCGACGCGCACTATTCTGTCGCCCAGCAGCTGGCCGAGCGCATAACCGTGCAGGCCGCCATGATGCGGGAAAAAACCGGCCTGTCGCCGATATTCCTTTCTCTGGGCTTTGCGGAAGCAAAAAGCCCGGAAGCGGTTGGCTCGCTCTTTGCCAGAGCGGACGAGGCCATGTATTCAAACAAAAGGATTCGCAAGGATGCCGCGCACAGAGCCATTAACCGCTGGATAAAAAACAACCCCCAACTACACGAACGCCGCAAGCCAGGCAAACAGGAAGCCCCGGAGGAATAACCAGCCCCGGCTCCCCCCTCTTTTAAACGAAAGGAGAGCGAAGCAAGCCCTTTCCCGTCTTCTCTCTCAAGAGCGACGCGAGTCAGAAAAAGATGGGATGGCCTCGCCCGATTTTATCAGGCAAGGCCATCCCATCTTTTTCCTAAACGTGATCGGTGGATTTGAGTTTGTCCCACAAACGCTTGATTTGGATGGATTTATCGGAGTAGGCGTTCACGGCTTTCTGGTACAGCTTTTCCGCTTCCGCAGCATTGCCTTGCGCCAGGGCCGTTTTCGCCGAATAAACCAGGGCGCGCCAGCCAAGACAGTCCGCATGCTCATCAAGCGACTGTTCGGCGTCTTCAAAGCGACCGAGATTGTACAGGGCAATCCACAAATAGCGGGCGCGGTCCTTGCGCAGGGTTTTGTCGCGCTCTGCCCATTCCCGGCACATCAACAGCAAGGAAGCATGGTCGCCCTGCTCATGCAGGTTCTGGCACAAAAGGGCATAGTGGCGTGGCTCGTAGGTATTTTCCACAACATAGCGGGTAAGGATGTATGTGGCTTGCTTGCGGTCGCCAAGGGCCAGGCGGGCGTAACTTTCATACAGCGCGGCTCTGGGCATTTCGCTGCGGTAGGAGGCCAGATCGTTGGCAATGCGTTTGAGTACCTGAATCCTGTCGGAATGATGCAACATGCTTTCTGTGGCATCGTCATAAGCCACGCGCATGGGAATGGCTTCCGGTTCTTCCGCCGCATGCACGCTAAGGTGCTGCAACACATGCACCGCACGGTAATACCGGGCATGCTCCACCGTTTCAGGGGAAGAAGAAACGCGAGAGCAGATGCCCGCCGCAGCCAAAAGAAGGAGCGAAAGGAAGACAACCGCCAACAGGGCGTGTTGTGACAGGCTGAGCTTGTTCATCGCAAAAGAACACCCGAAAAAACATTGTACGGTATGGCCAATGCCACAAATACACTACACTAGCTATTGACGTGACAAGTACGCTATGCTTACAGAGAAGGTGTATACCGTCAGGCAAAAGTATGTCCAGTGAAAAAACGCCCTGCTCGACATATTTTTATTGTAACAAAATCGGTTGGTTAGTGCACTTTTTAGCAAATAAATTCTAGACATTTTCTTGTCTTGAAGTACTATCGTTCTCTGCCTTGGAAGGGGAATTTCTATGCGTTCAAGCCTTGCCAAATCACACCCCGCTGCATTGCGCCTTTTGGCGGTTGCCCTTGTGGTGTGTTTTTCGCTCACGATCGCTTTGCCTGCCCTTGCCGCCGCCATGGCGGAGGAGCACACCGTCCTGTATTATTTGATTGAAACGCAGCGCCGCTATAAAAAAACCTGCGGCGGCACGGCTATGCCGGAAGCGCCGTCACTTACGCCCTCTTCTTCCCTGCGCGAGTTTTCGGAAGTGGCGGGCGGGCAGGACCCGGCAAACGCCGCGTCTGCCTGGGGCCTTACAGGCACCCCCTATGCCATTGCAAGCGCCAGCGGCGGTACACCCCAGCAGGCCTTTGACGCCCTGCTGAACGGCGGGCAATGCGACATGCTGATGGGCCAGCAATACAAGTATATCGGCGCAAGCCGCTCCGGCAACCGCTGGACCGTTGTGCTCTCCGGCACGCAGCCCAAGGCAGCCCCGGTCGCCGCTACCCCGCTACCGGTTGACTCCTACCGGCCCGGACAGCCGCAAAGCGGCGAGGCTGCCGCCGCTCCACAGGTTGTCGGCTCTGTGCGCCTTGACGCCAGCGGCAAAATTATCGGCAATGTAGAGCCGGGCACCTCGGCCCTTCCGGCCAGGCCCTCTGCGCCGGACAATCTGGACGCCGCGAACCAGCGCCCCCGCACCGGGGTTACCCCCCTGTCCGACACCCGCTCCCCCGCCGCCCTGGGCGAATCTTCCGACAACAGCGCCTTCGGCATTTTCGCTAACGAAGGCCTGGAAGTTTCGCCTCAGCCGACAGTAAACGCGGACTCTGCCCCCGGCCTTGTGCCCCTTGGCCTTCCAGGCTCCACGCAAGCGCCGCGCCCGGCCGACAACGCGCCTGTCACTTCTGGCTCCCATGCCTCGCAGGCCGCCAAAGCCGCCACACCTGCGCCCACTTCCGCAGCGCGGGCTTCTGCCGGTGAAATGCTGGCAATGGTCAATACCACGCGGGCAAAGGCAAGGCGTTGCGGCAGCGCCTCCATGGCTGCCGCGCCAAAACTTGTGGAAAACTCCAGCCTGACCCGCGCCGCCCAGACGCACGCACGGCTCATGCGCGATAAGAACTTTTTCTCCAGCCTTACGCCCGAAGGAGAAACGCTTGGCAAAAGAGTGAGCGCAACCGGGTATAACTGGAGCTTTGTAGCCGAAAACATCGCGGGCAAGGTGGCCTCGCCCGATTCCGCGCTGGACAGCTGGCTGGAAAAAGAAGACCAGTGCTCCAACATCATGGGGCCGGAATACACCCAGTTCGGCGCGGCATATGAACCGGAAGGGCACCTGTGGGTGCTCATCCTGGCAACCCCCATGCAATAAACGGAATACGGGGGTAAACGTATGGTTGACGCGCGGCTCATGGCTTTGCCTTTTCCGGTCATTGTACTGGACGGGGGCGACTTTTCCCTGCTCGCGGCCAATGCCTCTGCGGCAGAGCGCATTGGCCGCCCTCTGCCCAAGGGGGAAAGCATTTCCGCCATTGTGCCCTGGCACGTACCCCTGCTTGATGCCCTGCGCCCGCTTGTTGCAACAAAGACTCTGGCTTTGTCCGGCGAGGCAAGCCGCCTTTCCCTGCACGAAGTATTTCACGCCCCGGAAGAATTCGGCGGCAAGGCTGTTTTGTCTTCCCTGACCCTCTTTTTCATGGACTACTCGAAGCAGGACGTTTTACGCCTGTATTGCACCCTTGAGCCAGAGACCACGCATGAACTGCAAAGCATGCGAAGGTTTTTCGATAAGTTTCCGGAAATGCTGCTCCGATGCAATACACAAGGCAACATCACCCTGTGCAACAGCCGTTTTTGCAGAATGTGCGGCAGATCCGCCGCCGACATTCTGGGCAAACACATCACAGAGTGCGGGCTTCCCGCCCACTTTGCCGATTTTGTGCATCAGGCCTGCCGCCGCGCACTGGTAACAGGCCGGGAAGTTGCCGGGGACGAGCGGTTGGAAGACCTGCCCGGCAAGCTTGACTGCTACGCCCTGTTCGCTTTTCCCGATAAAACCGCTGACGGCGAAACAGCCGGGGTGTTTTGCACCCTGCGCGACATAACCGGCCTGCGCAACGTAGAACGCGCCCTGCGTGAACAAGGGGCCATGCTGCAATCTGCCAACGACGCGGCCCTGACCATGCTTTCAGAAGACGAAGACCAGGACGTTCTTGCCTGGCTGGCCCTGAAGCTTGTCGGGCGGGCCACCGGCGCGGACTTTGTGGGCGTGTGGCGCAACCACAAAAACGAACAGGACGACAACCTGGCAACCCTGCTGTACAGCTGGTATGCCGACACACGTACACCAGGCGCAGGCAGGCTTGACGGAACCCTCGCATACGCCGGGGAGCTTTGCGGTTACGGCCCACGGCTTGAACAGGGCGACAGCATTGACCTCTCTCATTCCCTGATCCCGTTTTTTTCTCAAAAAGGCCTTACGGGCGGGCTGATCGTACCGGTTTTGACCCGCACGGAATTTTGGGGCTTTGTCTGTATTGCAGACCTGAACGCCCCCACGCCCAAGGGAAAAGCCAGGGAAAACCTGTTACGCTTTGTCGGTTTGCTGCTGGCCTCTTCCACCCAGCGCCGCTCCATCCAAAAAGCCCTGCTCGATTCAGACTCGCGCTTTCGCGATGTTGCCGAAGCCGCCGGAGAAATTGTATGGGAAGTCGACTCCGCCGGGAAATTTACGTATCTATCTGAAAGAATACAAACACTTACAGGATTCACCCCCGCGGATCTCATCCGCATGAGCTGGGACGACATTTCTCTGGAAGACAGCGAGCACCCCGTTTCCTGGCAAATGCTGGAAGCCGGGATGAGCACCGGCAGCTTTTCCGGCTTCACCCACCGCATAGTTTCCAAAAAGGGTCCCATTTTGTGGCTGCGGTCTTCCGGCAAGGTGCTTACCGGGGCAGACGGGGTTGCGGGCCTTCGTGGGGTGAGTCTGGATATCACCTTGGACAAAAAGAACTCCGAAGATCTGATATCCACCATGAAAGCCCTGGAACAGGCCAATACCGATCTTTCGGTTTCAGCCCGCCAGGCGCATGAAATGGCTGCCAAGGCGGAAGAGGCCAACAGAGCCAAAAACGACTTTCTGGCCAATATCAGCCACGAAATTCGCACCCCTCTCAATGCCATTATCGGCATGTCCTACCTCTTGAAAAAGACCGACCTCTCAGCCATGCAGACCGATTATGCCGACAAGATACACTCCGGCGGCAAGGCGCTTTTAGGTGTAGTGGACGAGGTGCTTGATTTCGCCAAAATCGAATCCGGCAACATGGCCATTGAGCACGGGGCCTTTTCCCTTGAAGACGTTATCAACCTTGTCGCTTCCGTAATCGGTGACAGGGCCGAAAAAAAGGGCCTGGAAGCGGCGCTCATCATTGACAACGACGTGCCCACCTCGCTGATTGGCGACGCCACCCGCCTTGGTCAGATATTAATCAATCTGGTCGGCAATGCGGTCAAGTTTACGGAAAGCGGCGGGCTTTCCCTGCGCTGTACGCTGGAGTTGCTGGAGGCAGGTACAGCCAGCATTCGCTTTGTGGTGCAAGATACCGGCATAGGTATTGAAAAAAACCGCCTGCCGCGCCTTTTCGAGCCGTTCTGGCAGGCCGAAGATTCCGCCACCCGGCGTTACGGTGGAACCGGCCTTGGCCTGACCATCGTAAAAAAGCTGGTCGATCTCAAGGGCGGCACATTACATCTGATAAGCGAGCCGGGGCAGGGCACCACAGCCACAGTGCGCCTGAGCTTTGCCGTCGATCAGCGCAGTATCGACACACAAGCCCTGCGCGAAAAGAAAACCGTGGCCGAGGTGCAGGCCGTACTGGTAAGCCCCAAAGAAATGGAACGCAGCTTCCTGGGCACCATTTTTGAACAAAGCGGAATCAAGGTAAACGCAGTAGACAGCATGGCCGGAGGTTTTGCCGCCCTGCAAGGCTCTGACGGCGAAAACGCGGGCACGCGCCTTTTTGTAGTGCCGTTTGAAGAAACCAACCAAAACAATAACTTGCGCCACCTTGCCGAAATGCGGCTGCGAACACCGCCCCTCGTTATCTGCCTGGTGCCCTTTGGGCTTGGCAAGACAACCGAGGAACTGTCCAAAGAGCTGGAATATCCGCTGGCCGGGCAGGCGCAGCGCCCCATTACCACCCCGCTGCTCATGCGTTCTGTGCGTCAGGCGCTCGGCAGCGCAGGCGACGTGGCCGAAGCAAACACAACGCCTGTTGCCCCGTATTTTCCGGGCAGTCGTATTCTGCTGGTCGACGACAACCCCGTGAATCTGCAAATAGCCTGCGAACTGCTCAAGGAGACCGGTGCGGCTGTATCCATTGCCGAAAACGGGCGCGAGGCTCTTGACCGGATACTGGCAGAACGCGATAGCCCTTTTGACCTCGTGTTTATGGATTTGCAGATGCCCGTAATGGACGGCTTTGAGGCTACCGCGCAAATACGCGCCCTGCCGGGGATGGAATCATTGCCCGTTGTCGCCATGACCGCCCACGCCACGGTAACGGAAAAGGAAAAAAGCCTTGCCGCGGGCATGAACGAGCATATTTCAAAGCCCATTGATGTGGCTGCCTTGTATGAAACCCTGCAACGCTGGCTGAAAAAATCGGAAATTGTGCTGACCGGAGAAAAAAAGGCCGACCAGCAAGGCCCCGTTTCAGGCGACACTGCCGATATTGCGGGAATTGTCGAGCAACTTGGCGCCCTCACCCAGCTTCTTGCCGAAGATGACGCGGAGTCTTGCCGGGTGTTTGCGCAAATCAAGCCTCTGCTGGAAGAAGTGGACCCACACGCAACGGCCCTGGCCGACCAGGCCCTGGCGGAATTCGATTTTGGCGAAGCCCTTGCAGTGCTTCGGCCCATGGAAGCGGGCCTGAAAAATGCGTTACAGGCCAAGGCAGAAACCCCATGAACCGCCCTACAAAGGCCGCCCCTTCCGTGTTTTCCCGGCTTGCCCGCAGAGAGAGGCGCATGCGCTCCTCAGGCGAAGCCCTGGCGCTTGTCTATGAAAGACTCGGCGGCCAGGATCAGGCCATGCTTGTCGCGCTCTGGAACGCCTGGCCAAGCGTTATGGGGGAATTCCTGTCATCCCTGGGTCAGCCCAGGGGCCACAAGGACGCCACCCTGATTATCGGCGCATATGACAGCATAGCCATGCAGGAACTGACCATGCTCTCGGAAGAAATTCTTGAGCGGGCCAACGAGTTTTTGAAAACGACCTTTTTCACTGCGGTCCACACCACCCTGATGCAGGGCGAAAAATCCCTTTCCCGCGACAAAGCGCGCGCGCCCCGGACAGGCCAGAACGCCGAACCGTCCGCGCATTCCGCCGCCCCCCTGCCGTTCGACGCGCCGCGCATCGGCGCACTCATGGGACGCCTGTCGCCAGACTCTCCCATCACCCGCTGCTACGAAGCGCATGTGAAAACGCCTCTGCAATCCGCGCAGCGAAAACCACGGCGATAGAAACAAAACCCCACATACGAGAGCACCACAAAGCGGATATGCTGCATCGGCGGCGTGACCAAAATTTCCATAGCGCCTTTGCGCTTGCATTAATCGGGGCGCGGGTTTATTTTTACGCCCCTGCACCCGGCAAATCTCCTTTGCCCGCGTCTTTTTTCGACTTTTCTTTTTTCGACTTCCCAAGGAGTTCCCATGATTGGCATTTCCAAACTGTACTGTGGTCAGGTTGAACCCTCGGACGCCCTGCGCTACGGGCGCCACTCGGGCAAACTGCCCTCGCATCTGCTGCAGTTTTCCAAAGATAAAAAGCCGGTGGTGGTCTGGAACATGACCCGCCGCTGCAACCTGAAATGCGTGCACTGCTACGCCCACGCCCTGGAAGAACAGGGCGAAGACGATATTTCCACCACCCAGGCCAAAGCCCTGATTGACGATCTGGCCGCTTACGGCGCCCCGGTAATGCTGTTTTCCGGCGGAGAACCGCTGGTACGCAAGGACCTGCCGGAACTTGCCAGCTACGCAACCAGCGTGGGCATGCGCGCCGTTATTTCCACCAACGGCACATTGATTACCAAAGAAAAGGCCAGGGAACTCAAAGCCGTCAACCTTTCCTATGTTGGCATTTCCCTTGACGGTGGCGAAGAAGTGCACGACAAGTTCCGCAAGGTGCCCGGCTCTTTCAAAAAAGCCATCCAGGGCATTGAAAACTGCCAGGAAGCGGGCCTGAAGGTCGGCCTTCGCTTCACCATCAACAAACGCAACCAGGGAGAAGTGCCGAAACTCTTTGATCTGGTGCGCGATCTGGAAGTGCCCCGCATCTGTTTTTACCACCTTGTCTATTCCGGCCGCGGGTCTGAGCTTATCAAGGAAGACCTCGACCACAAGGAAACCCGCGCCGTGCTGGACCTGATTATGGACCGCACCCGCGAGCTTTTTGACCAGGGCAAGCCCAAGGAAGTGCTCACGGTGGACAACCACGCCGACGGCCCCTACCTGTGGATGCGCATGCAAAAAGAAGATCCCAAACGGGCCGAAGAAGTGTTTGAACTGCTGCAATACAACGAAGGCAACAGCTCAGGCCGGGGCATTGGCTGTATCTCCTGGGACGGGCAGGTGCACGCAGACCAGTTCTGGCGCAACCATACCTTTGGCAACGTGCTGGAGCGCCCCTTTTCACAAATATGGGACGACCCGAACATCGAACTGCTGCACAAGCTCAAGGACAAAAAAGCCCACGTGGGGGGCCGCTGCGCCAAATGCCGCTTCCTGAACATTTGCGGCGGCAACTTCCGGGCCAGGGCCGAAGCCTACTACGGCGACGTATGGGCCGAAGATCCGGCCTGTTATCTGACGGATGAAGAGATTGGATTATAGTATGCCTTTGGCGACCAGAGGTGCGCCCGCAGTTTTCTTTACTTCTGACCAACAGCTCATGATGAGCGAAACGCCATGTTCATAGGTATTTTGGGTGTCGAGTTTTTATTGCACGGCAATGAATCGCTCAAGGACAAGCGCAGGGTTGCGAACAGCCTGAAACAAAAGGTGCGCAACACCTTCAACGTAAGTATAGCCGAAGTGGGCAGCGAAAACGACATGGGCCGCCTCAGCCTTGCCGTGGTGTCGGTGAGCAATGAAAGGCGGCACCTTGAAAGCAGGCTTACCAAATGCCTCTCCATGATAGAAGCGGTCTGCCCGGAAGAAATGATCTACAGCGAAATAAACATCGACGGCGCAGATATGTAACCACGGCTATCTGACCGCAGCTATGTAGCCGCATAAAAAAGAGGCTGTCCGCCACGCGAACAGCCTCTTTTCTGAACACTTTCCAGCCCGAAGCGTAGGAAGCACTGATTAATGAGGATTTTTGTTTTCTGGCAAGGAAGGCGAATTGACTCGCCACTTCCTGTGGCTCTCCCTTCGGGCGCATTCGCTCCGCTCCTGCGTCTAATTCCGCAATCCTGCGGAATTGTCCGGGCGAAGCGAAGTGTATCAAGACATACATGAGCTTCGTACGGGATGAGCCCGCTCAGAGCAGGGCGCGGCCAGAGGGCAAAAAGACCATTAATCAGCGCTTCCCTTATTCTTTCGCCTCTTTGTCGTCTTCTGCCGAGGCTGTCACTTCTGCCGTATGTATGCGCACGTTCGCCGGGCCGTCCCGGTCTACTTGTGGGGCTTGCAGGCCGAGGCGGGCCTGATGGTTGATTACGATGGGACCGAGCAGGTGCAAGGATGCGTCTTCCGGCTTGCCGGGCGGAATGGCCACGGTAACCAGAACGGCAATATCGTTGGCGCTTTCCGCCTTGAGCAGGGTCTGGTCCGCATCGCCAAGGTGAATGGTATAGTCCGGCACAAAGGTGAACGGGTCTGCCACAATCAGGCCGAGAGTCGGGGTTGTCATGCTTTGCAGGACAAGCAGCGGGCTTTCGTCATGAATGCGCAACAGTATAAATTCCCTCTCATCTTCAAAGCCGATGACGCCCCGGGGAAAAGTAATCACTTTATCCAGGCTGACCTCACGCTTTCCAAGACGCGATTCAATCACTATTACTTCTTGCTTGTCCATAACGCCGCCGCCGCAAATATGTCTGTTTCATCGGCAACAAGTGCCTGTTGGTTTTCATCCTTGACGCGCAAATACACTTCTTCCCGGTACACAGGCGTTGTCTCGGGCACCACAATGCCGAGCTTGACCTGCTTTCCCTGGATGCTGAATACGGTGATCTTGATAGTATCACCGATATGCAGGCTTTCTCCTGCTTTTCGGGATAATATGAGCATGGCTGTGTCGCCTTGTTGTGATGGTGCGCCCCGCCCCGCCACCTGGCGGAGTCGGAGTTTAATAAGACACTCAGTGCTTGTCGCATTACACCAAGTGTAAAGTCCAGCATTTTTTTAGAAATCATTTGCAGATAATGCCGCCACGAGGCACTCCCCCCGTGACGGCCTTATCTGCGATGTATCGATTACAGGAAGTTGACCAAACTCATCTGCATAATCATGGAAGATGACTTCAACACACTGTTATAGGCTATCTGCTGTTGGGCCAGTTTGGTCATAAGCTCTGTGATGTCAATGTCTTCCATAGAAGAGAGGTTGTCCTGTTCAGCGTACGTGCGCATGACCGTATTGGCCTGCTGGCTGATCAGGCGGTTTTCGCGCCCGCCTACTTCAGCCGCTCTGGTAAGAACCACGTTCATGACCGAAGAAAGCTTTTCCAGCGCTTCCTGACAGCCTTGCTGGTCGTTGGTTTCCAACGCGCCCACAAGATCGCCCACTACTTCAAAGAGGTTTTCATCGGGCTTGGGGTTATCCAGAATAACCGCGTAATCCCTGCCGTCGCCCTTGGAATCCTTGCTGCCGCCCTGATAGTCGTAGCGGCCACCAAAAATATTCGCCCCGACCATGTTCACGGTAATATGATCGTCTTCGGAAATCTGGAAGTTGATGTCCGCCCGGTGCGGGTGGATGACCATCTGGGTGTTTGCATCTGCCGCTGTAAGCGCGGCCCCCTTGGCGGTCAGGGTTCCCCCCGGCACGGCAAAGGAAGGGTCTGCCTTGTTGGGCGTAGTGGCCGGGATCCAGGTGCTGCCGTCATTCACACTGTAGGAATAGTCGATAACGCCGTTTTCAACCTTATTAATCCTGATTATCGTATCCTTGGAGAAGTTGCCGTTAATTACCAGATTGCTGTCATCAAACCTGACTGCTGCTGCCGGTGTCGGCGCATAGGCCGTGCTCACTTCCGAATAATTGTCGTCGCCCTTGTATACGGCAGTTGGACGTACATAGAACCATGTGCCGTTATCCTGGTAGTGGTCGTTTTCGGCTTCGCGCGGCTCGGCAATGTTCACTGTTTTAGTGACGGTTACTACACCATTTCTATCTTTTTCATTACACAGCATGGTCATTTTAACGCCATTGGCCGCCTCGATGAGAATGCTGTCAGGAGCTGTCGGATCCGGGTTTGTAACCGTGCTCTTGGTGGCGTCAACCCATTCCTTTTTGTCGGCATCCCAATATTCAAACTCCGCCTCTGCCACTGTTACTTCACCGTCAGCATTAGCGTTTGCATTCGGCCCCTTCACCCGGATAATCGTAGTTGCGTTCAGATCGCCACTAGGATCAACGTAAATGTCCTGAGAGGTAATGCCGGAGCCGTCGTCCGGCACTTCGCCCTTGATGCTGGTGCCGAGCGCCTGCTCATAGGCCAGCCCGTCCACCTTGTGACCGGCGAAAATGTGGCGGCCCTCAAACCGGGTGTTGGAAAGGGTAATCAGCTGTTCGAAAAGTTCCCGCGCCTGCATGCCTATCTGCTCGCGGTTGCTTTCGTTGTAGGTTCCGGTAGCGGCTTGCTCGGCCAGGCTTTTCAGGGTGGACAAAATGCTTTGCACGGAACCGTCGGTTCCGGCAAGGGTGGTGTCGGCAAGGTTGAGCCAGCCCATGGCCTGTTCGATGTTTTCTTCATACACCCCAAGCTTGGACAGGTCCGCGCGGGTGGAAAGAATGCGCCCGGCGCTTACCGGATCGTCGGAAGGGCGGTTTACGCGTTTCTGGCTGGAGGCCTGAATGTTGGATTCCATATAGGCGGAAAGGTTCATGTTCATGTTGCCCACGAACGATGAATACATCATGCCTTGTGTTACTCGCAGTGCCATATAACGCTCCTTTGCCTTCCACTACTCGTCGCCGTTGTTGCGGCGCAAAATTTCTTACTGCTTGAGGCTCAGCAGGGTTTGCATCATTTCATCGGCGGTGGTGATAAGCTTTGCCGCCGCCTTGTAGGAAGCCTGAAACTTGATCAGGGCGCTCATTTCTTCATCCAGGCTGACCCCGGAAATTTCTTCACTTCTTTCATACAGGTCCAGAGCCATGGCAGTTTCATTGGCTGCCGTAAATTTGACACTCTGGGTATCCGCACCGACCTTGGTCACAAGAGAGGCGTAGTTGTCATTCAGCGTCTGGTCCGTGGGCTTGTTCCAAAGGGTGCCGATGGAAACCTTCTTGTTGGCAAGATCCGCCAGATCGAAAGCTGTCTTGTTGTCGCCAGAGTTCACTTCGCCCGCGCCGTTTACCCGGCCCGCGTTGATCAGGTTCAGGTTATTGGACAGCACGTCGTTAAGGCCCATGCTGCCGGCATCGTCACCGCTAAAGAAGGTATTGATGCCAAGCGCCGCCATAAGGCCGGAAGAGTCGGTGGTTACGGCAAAGCTGTGGCCTTCCTTGGCCGTTATTTCCAGCCGACCGTCAGACGTAACCGAGGCGGCAAAAGGCTTCACCGGGTTGCCGTCTTTATCCACATAAGTACTTTCTGTAATTGCACATGCCACATCGTGGAGAGAGTGTATTGACGGATCAAACACATCGGTTTCCGTACCAAGGATAATATCGCCGTTGTCGTCATATTTCCCAAAATTCTTGAAAACATCCAACCCGGGGTACGGGATAACCGACTTGCCGTCTTTATCATACACTTCAAAAGTCAGGCTGCCCTGCTGCAACTTGTCGGCCCAGGTAAACAGGGATTCTGCCGAACCAAGAGCTTTTTTGGGGTCGCCGACCATATAGGTGCCGGTTGCGCCGGTAAGCGTTTCCAGGCCTGCACCGTTGCTGTGAATCTGGTTTACCTGCCAGATAAGTTCCTTGGCAAAAGCGTCCAGACGGGTGCGGTATTCGCCAAGCTGGTAATCGCGAAACTCCAGAATGCCCGCCAGCGAACCGCCGGTCATGCGCAGCTTGTTGTCCTGGCCGTTACCGTAAATTTGCGGCGAAATATTGATGGAATCAGACGTGGGCGACACCCAGAACACGTCCTTTTTGGGCGAGATAACAAATTTGTCGCCCTCAGCAAGGCTGCCCGGCCCCTCTTTACTCAAGGGAAGAACTTCTCCCTTAGAAAAACTGATTTCCAGATTGCCTATCTTCTGGGGAGTGCTCAGCGCATCCCAAGTGTCTCCACCGGTATTGGGGTTGGTCAACCAGGTCTTGCCGCCATCAACGGAAACTTTGAAGGTAGCCGCAGCTACGGGCGGAGTCGCAGTGGGGTCGCCGTCCACTGCGCCCGGGCTATCCACCTGTACGAGATATTCCCTATAATCCGAGCCCTCGAATTTGATGGCCGGGTGAACCATCGAGTCGGGGTCAGCAGGATCTTTCAGATACGGCTTGAACGGTGAGTTGGGACCAAGGTTATAATCAATATTACCGTTTCTGATTTCAAGCGAGAAGGGAATGGTATCTTGCACCAGGGTGTAGCCGTTTTGCATGGACACGTTGTAGTGCCCCGGCCCGCGGTCTTCCACCTTGACGTCGATAATGGCTGCAAGCTCGCGTACCTTCTGGTCGCGCTTGTCCATCAGGGCGTTGGGGTTGTTGCGCCCGGCCTGGTAGCTGAGATTGATTTCCTTGTTCAGATCGGCAATTTCTTTCAGCAGTTGGTTGGCCGTTGTCACGTCCTGCTCAATCATCGCGTTGAGCTGTTCTTCCTGCTTGGCAAGGCTTGCGTCTGTATTGCGAATAGTGGAAGCCAGCGTACCGGCGGTGCCGAGCAGGGCTTCACGCGTGGGCAGGCTGTCCGGCTGCTGGGCCAGCTTGTTCCATGCCTTCCAAAGCTCGGTGAGCGAGTTGGAAAGGCCGTTTACATTGGATTCGTTGAATATGTTTTCCACGTAGCGCAGTTGGCTGTACTGGCTTTCAAAGCGCTGGGAAGTGCCCACCTTGTCCAGGTAGTTGCTTTCCAGAAAAGCGTCGAAATAGCGGATAACTTCAGTAGTGTTAACCCCTTGCCCAACCTGACCCGCGCGGGACGTGAGGGACGTGGCCTCTTCCTGACGCACGGCCTGACGCGAGTACCCAACGGTATTCACGTTGGATATGTTGTTGCCCGTGGTCTGGATATTGGCCTGGGAGTTAAAAAGAGCCCCCACGCCCATATTGAGTATAGAACCTACGCCCCATGCCATGACTAGTACCTCGCAGAGTAAATGGCCGCGCCCGGCCGGGCCTGGCTGATACGCCCGCTTCTGCCGTAACACTGGGCAGGCTTGGGCGTAATCTGCTTATGCAAAAATGAAAGCAGCGACTGGCTCTGGTCGAGCAGGGCAAGGGAAAGCTCCGTGTTACGGGTAGCCTGGCGTGCGCAATGCTGTTCCAGAGAATCAATCAGATGAAACAGGCGGCGAACTTCCGCGCCTTCTTCATCCGGCAGCATGGTGGCATATTCCAGAAGCTTGGTGCCCTGCATGGTGTTTTTAACATCCATGCGCTCAACGGCGATTTGCCGGAGCAGTTCGTGGATGGAAAATTCCAGGGTGGCAACGGCCTCGGAATCACGCTCGCGCAGAAGGTCAAACTCTTCCTCAAGCAAGGAGTGCAAAAGCTCCAGGGCCTTGAACTGACGGGTGAGGTTTCCTTGTATTATTGCGAACATAGCTTCTTTCCTGGTCGTTGTCGTTGCGGGTTGAAAGCGTTACCGACTGGCGGTGGTCATCCTGGGAATGGCGCTTTCCGGGTTCAAAGACATTTCGCCCTTCTTCAACTCAAAATGCAGGGAGGCATTTTTTTCCCCCTGTTTGGAGGCAGAAGGCTGCGCTGCTATTCTTGCAAATTCCGCGCCATGACCTATTTCCTGCCCGACTTCAATGCCCGCGCCTACCACGTTGCCGTAATAGCTGCGAAAGCCGTCCTTATGTTCCAGCACCACGCTGTGGCCTACGCCTTCGCGGTCTCCAGAGTAAATTACCGTGCCGGGAAGCACTGCTCGTACAGGCGTTCCGGGCGCAGCAGAAACCTGAATACCGGAATTCCATACCCGGCGGCCGGTCGAGGGTTGGTCTGCCCAGCCAAAGGTGCTGACAACGGTTCCCTTTTCACCCGGAATGGGCCACAGCGTATCAGCCGGGGCCATGCCGCGCGGCATGCTCGCCACCTTGGTAGCTTCGGCGCTCTTTTCCGTCTTTTTCGGCCTGCCAAACAGGTGCGTCGGGTTGGGCTTGGAATCCACTTTTTCCTGCCCCTTCCAGCTTACGCCATCAAGGTTGGCGGGATTTTGTACGCCCGCAGCGTTACGGCTGTTCTGCCCGTTGCGGCCCGCGCCCACTTCCTTTTGCAGTTCGTCCAGCGCGGCCAGAATGGCGTTGCCCTTGCTGGCGGCATTGGCAGCGTTGGCGTTGTTGATATTATTCACGGCAGGGGTAAATTCCATGTCGTCCTGCATCAACGGGCTGTATAAATTTTCCGCTGTCAGTTTTTTGTCAGCGGGCGTCATGGCCGCGTTTTGCACCGCACCGGCTTCGCCTTCTGCCGCCTTTTTCGGGGCCAGGCCTTCGGTGGGCGTCATTTCCAGCGGAATACGGTACTTGCCGGGGCTGGTGGTGCGGCTTGTATTGTCCAGTTGCTGCGAAAGCTGCTCGTACATCATGTCCGCAAGGCCGATGCCTCCGGCAGAGGCCATTTTCTTGCACAGCTCCACATCGAAAAGCGACTGGTAGGTTTCTTCATCCTTGCTGTGCAGGTAGCCTTCCTTGGGGACGTTCTTGCGCATCTGTTCCCACATCTTTTGCAGGAAAATGGCCTCAAAGCCTTCGCACGATTCCCGAAGCTTTTCTTCCTTGCTTGGTTCGTTTGCCAGACGCTTCTTCAGGGCGTCCATGTCCAGCTTTTGACGGACGGCGTCGTTCTGCACCGCGTCGCGCACGGCCTGGGTGGTATCAAGCGTTCCGAGGGCGTTCATCAGATCACCTCCAGGTGGGCATGCAGCGCGCCTGCGGCCTTCATGCTGCGCAGGATGGAAATAAGATCACGCGGGGTTGCGCCTACGGAGTTGAGGCCGTCAACAAGCTCTTGCAGGGTAGCGCCTTCCAGCATGTTCAAATTGCGGGCCTCTTCCTTGGAGGCAATGTCCGTGCTGTTGGTCACAACCGTAGAGCCGCCGCTAAAGGGACCGGGCTGGGAAACGTCCTGGTTTTCGCGCACCATGACCTGCAGATTGCCGTGGGCAACAGCCACGCGCGAAATTCGCACGTCGCGCCCAAGTATGATTGTGCCGGTCTTTTCATCCACTACGACCTTCGCGGCATTGTCCGGCGTAACTTCAATATTTTCCAAAGAGGCCATAAGCGGCACTATGTTGCCGCGAAAATCCGGTGGAATTTCCAGAGAAACCGTACCCACGTCAACCGAACGGGCAAAACTGCCGCCCAGGGCCTTGTTGATGCGGTCCACAACCTGATTGGTGGTGGTAAAGTCCGGGGCGTTCATGCTCAGGGTAAGGTGGTCCATGGTGTTAAATTCAAAGGGCACACCGCGCTCGACAATGGCCCCGCCAGGAACCTGGGCCACGGTGGTCACGTTTTTGGAAGCCTGGGCCTGGTTGCCGGTTGCGGAAAAGCCGCCAACAGCCAACGCGCCCTGGGCAAGGGCATATACTTTGCCGTCAACGCCCTTGAGCGGGGTCTGGATAAGCACGCCGCCATACAGGCTGGTAGAGTCGCCAAGAGAAGAAACCGTTACATCCACGCGCGAGCCGGGTTTGGCAGAAACAGGCATCCGCGCCGTAACCATGACAGCGGCCACGTTCTTGGGCTTCATCTGCTTCATGTTTACCTGAACACCCATTTTTTCCAGCATGTTCACCATGGTACGCATGGTAAAGGCAGAGTCTTTCTTGTCGCCCGTGCCGGAAAGGCCCACAACAAGGCCATAGCCGATAAGCTGGTTGTCACGAACACCGCTGAACGTGGCTATATCCTTGATTCGCACGGCATTTGCCTCACCGGCAAAACCGACCAGACCAGTGGCGAAAACGGCGCCCGCAAGCAAAAGCGCGGCGGCGCGGCGCAATGCGCAATGAATGACCCGCCTGTCCGGCCCTTGCGATATGAATGAGCGTGTGTTGTTGCTGTGCATTATTCTTCTCCCTTGGCGTCCGGACAGAGTTATCAGTCAATATTCCGTCAACAGGACACGCCTTGCGGATTGTTTAGCAATAAGCGGGCCATTCTATATTTTTACAAAATTTATTCTTATATTTTACCAGGTTAGGACGAAGGGGAAAGGCAATTATTCTAGAATATTGTTAAAGTTATGGTTGAAGAGGGCTGCCTTTATGCGCACCGGCGTATTTGCAAGGCGAAGGCACTCTAAAAAAAACACAGGGAGCCGGCAAAACTGTATGCCGACTCCCTGTGCGTGTCCGGTGCTCTGCTCGGTATGTATGTTTATGAAGCCATGGCGCGAAGGCGGGCGATACGCTCCTCCACGGGCGGGTGGGTGGAAAAAAGCCTTGCCGCGCCTGCGCCGCTAAAGGGATTTACAATAAACAGGTGGGCCGTGGCCGGGCCGCCTTCATGCATGGGCTGTTGCTGGTTGCTGGCAGTAAGCTTGCCCAGGGCGGAAGCCAGCGCAAGGGGCTTGCCGCACAGCCGGGCACCGGTTTCATCCGCCAGATATTCGCGGGAGCGGGAAATGGCGAACTGGATGAGCGAAGCGGCAATGGGCGCGAACAGGGCCACAAGAATGCCTACAAAGGGCGAGCTGTTTTCTTCATCACTGCGCCCACCGCCGAAAAAAAGCGCGAAGTTGGCTACAGTCATGATAACCGAGCCAAGCACCCCGGCAATGCTTTGAATCAATATGTCGCGGTTGGTGATATGCCCTATTTCATGGGCAATTACCCCGCGCAGTTCATCTGGCGAGAGAATTTTTAAAATACCTTCGGTTACAGCCACAACCGCATGTTCCGGGTTGCGCCCGGTGGCAAAGGCGTTGGGCGTGGAATCGGGAATAATGTACACGCGGGGCATGGGAATGCCTGCGTTTTGGGCAAGTTCGCCTACCATGGTGTGCAGCATGGGTGACTGGGCGGGCGTTACTTCCTGCGCCCGGTACATGCGAAGCACAATTTTGTCGGAATACCAGTAACTGCCCACGTTCATACCAAGGGCAAGCACAAAGGCAAAAACAAGGCCGGTGCTGCCGCCAAAGGTATAGCCGAGAAAAAGAATGATCCCGGATAACAGGGCAAGCAACACGCCGGTTTTAAGCTGGCTGGTCATATAACAGACTCCTCTGAAAAATGGACCGCATACGGCAAAACCGCGCGGATACTCTATGCAAAGACTACATAAAGCAAGATAAGCCCGACACAGAGAATGGCAAGACGTGCAGGCCGCAAACAAAAAAAAGCTGTAAACGATACGCCGTTTACAGCCCTTGTCAGACAATGTTGACACGAGATATCTTTTGCCCCCTGCCCGCGCTGCGCCAGACCCCCCTGAAGGTCATGGACGAAAGAGCCCACTCCCTTCTGGTGAACCTGTCACGCCTTGGCAGAGAACAAAATCCAACTTGTGTTGACACTCTCTGGAAAAAGAAAAACCCCGCGCCTATTCGCTACCAAATTTTTTAATCTGGATAAGGGCAGCGATGGTCGCAGCAAGACCGGCAAAAAAGAAAAGAAAGTCCATGTTCTCTCCTTGGCTTGGATGGGCAGAAGTGGCCCAAAAAAAGGATACCGGAAAAAGCTTCAACGCACAAGAGCGCCGTAAAAACGTCAGCCCCGGAACCTACCTTCCGGCGCGTAACGCTTCAATTTCTTCAAGCAGGGCATCAAGAAGCGCGGCGCGATCGCCTGTAACGCTGCGTACAACAACGCCTTTTCGGAACAAAATTCCTTTGCCCCGGCCTCCGGCTATGCCTACGTCCGCTTCTCTGGCTTCGCCGGGACCGTTTACCACACAGCCCATGACAGCCACGGTAAACTCGTCTGTCATGCCGCGCAGGCGTTCTTCCACATCAGAGGCCAGGCCGATGAGGTCAATTTCCGTTCTGCCGCAGGTGGGGCAGGATATGATTTCCGGCCCTCTTCTTCGCAAGCCCAGGGCCGAGAGTATTTGCCAGGCCACCTCCACTTCCCGCACCGGGTCGTGGGTTAACGATACGCGCAAGGTGTCGCCCAAGCCTTCAGCCAGCAATATTCCCAGCCCCACCGCCGATTTTACCGCCCCGCGCAACAGGGTGCCCGCTTCGGTAATGCCTATGTGCAGGGGGTACGGGCATTTTTGAGCCAACAGCCGGTAAGCGGCAACCGTGTGTGGAACGCTGGAGGACTTGAGTGAAATCTTTACTGCCTCAAAGCCGCGTTTTTCCAGAAGCCGCACATGGGAAAGGGCGCTTTCCACCATGGCTTCGGGGCTTGGCGCTCCGAATTTTTCCAGCAGTTCCTTTTCCAGCGAGCCCGAGTTGACGCCGATGCGTATGCTTGCCCCGTGGGCCTTGGCAGCATCCACCACCCGGTCAACCCTGCTTTTGCCGCCAATATTGCCGGGGTTGATACGCAAGGCCGCGATGCCGTTTTCCAGCGCAGCTACAGCCAGGGCAGCGCTGAAATGGATATCCGCCACCAGCGGCACTGGTGATGCAGCGCACAGTTTGGCCAGGGCGGCAGCCGCCTTTTCATCCGGCACAGCCACGCGCACCACCTCACACCCGGCAGCGGCCAGTTCCGCAATTTGCCGCTGTGTGGCAGCGATGTCGCGGGTATCTGTATTGGTCATGCTTTGCACCACAACCGGCGCGCCGCCGCCAAGCGCGACATTGCCAATATGCAAAACACTGGAAATACGCCGTGGAAACAGCATGCTTACCGCCTTTGCTCAAAAAATGCCTGCAAGCGCCCTGCGCACTCTGTCCCCAATACGCCGCCCATATGCCAGACCCTGTGATTATGAAACGGCTCGTCCAGCCCGTCCAGACAAGAAGAAACCGCGCCCGCCCTTGCATCTGCCGCGCCATACACCAGCCCGGCAATGCGGGCGTGCACCAGCGCCCCCGCGCACATCATGCACGGCTCAAGCGTAACCACCAGAACCGTACCCTCAAGCCGGTAATTGCCCACTGCCGCCGCGGCATGGCGCAAGGCAAGAACCTCCGCATGGGCTGTGGGATCTTTTTGCGCCTCAACCCGGTTGCAAGACCGCCCGAGAATAGCTCCATCGCCTGCGACAAGCACAGCCCCCACAGGCACTTCGCCCTGACGCCCGGCAGCGTCCGCCTGCTCAAGGGCGCTTTGCATAAGTGATTCCCAAGTCCAGCCAGGCGGCGGCGGCGGTATGATTCTTCCCGCAGTGTTTCGGGGCATAGGGATTTTCCCGTATTTTTAACGGCAGTTGCCGGTATGCGAGATTACGCCATTCCGGCCAGTTCGCGAATATACCCGGCCATGGCCTTGCCGCGTCCGGCATTGCTGAAGCGGGTACTCCATATCTTGCAAGCCAGACGGCCACGCGCGCACAGGGCCTCTTTTCCGTGCTCCATAAGAATGCTGCGCACCATACGCCCTGTTTGCAGCACATACTTTTCAGGAACGGTAAACGAAAAGGCGCTGTAATCGAGGCTGTCTTCGAGGGGATAGCGTACAGTGGTCGTAAACAGGACAGGCACGCGTCCGTAATACATGGTTTCGTACATGCGTACAGACTGCGGGCCAACGCCCGGCGGGCAGAGCACCAGCAGGGAGTCTTTTGTCACCCGCCGGAATATTTCCTGCTTGCGCATGCGTTCTTCCGGCGTTTGCTCTTTGCTGTAAAAGGCGTTGCCCTGCACGAAAATACTGTCAAAGCCGCCGTTATAAAAGCGCAGGCCCTCTTCCTTTTCCATGGCGGCACAGGCAACCTGACGCAGCATGTGGGTGAACGCGCCCACAAAGGAACAATCGTAGCGAAGGGAGCGCCAGTCAAAATGCGGCTTGTCCGCCGCCACATGCGCGGGCAGTTCATACCAGGTTACAATGCACCGGGGGGAGTCCGCGCTTGTCGCCTGAAAAATATGTTTTTTGTCGGGCAGAGCCGCACCATAGCTACGCAGCAAACTGCGTTTCAACAACCCGACAGGCAGGGGCAGACATTCCGCCACATCCCCGTTATCGCTGAATACATGGCGGCCTTCACGCCCGGAAAGGTAGGGCAGGCTGCGCAAGAATTCCGCGCAGCCCTTTGGGCGAAGGATATTGACAAAATGCCCAAGGTCGTAGGGAAACAGAAAAATGTCGGCCTCTTGTGGCGAAGCCGGGGTAAAAAAATCCGGGTCGGGCAGCCTTTCTCCAGACAGGGCCGGAACAACCCCGTCCGGCGGCTCAAGCTTGTGCCGCTCTACCGGGGCAAGTTCCGGCGGCATGGCAAAATCCACGCCTTCCCTGTACATATAGGCCCGCATGACAATGCTATTTGCCGAGCTGCTCGCACAAATAACTCACCACTTCCTCCGGGGTATCGCGTATTGTCAGCAAGTCAAACTCATCTTCATTGATGTAGCTGTTCTTGCCCATGGAATGCTTCATCCAGTCCAGAAAGCCCCTCCAGAATTCGCTCCCGTACAGAACAATGGGGAAGGGGTGAATACGCTTCGTTTTCATCAGCACAAGGGCTTCGGTCAGTTCATCAAGGGTGCCAAGACCGCCGGGCATGCCCACATAGGCACAGGCGTATTTGACGAACATGAGCTTGCGGACCAGAAAATAGCGAAAATCGACGCGCGTTGTAATATAGTCGTTGGGTTTTTGCTCAAAGGGCAAATGAATATGCAGGCCGATGGAATGACCGCCGCCCGCCATTGCCCCCTTGTTGCCCGCTTCCATAAGACCGGGACCACCGCCGGTAATAATGCCGAAACCCTCTTTGGCCAGCAGCCGGGCTATCTCCTCCGTGGCCTTGTACTCCGGGGTATCGGCCGCAGCCCTTGCCGAGCCGAAAATGGAAATGCACCGGGGCATGGTGGAAAATTTTTCAAAGCCATCAACAATTTCAGCCATTATCTTGAACAGCCGCCATGCATCCTGGGCGGTTGTGGCGGGTGCGCCCAATATATGTTCTTCCGGCTTCATCATCATACTATATACTCCTCGGTGGGGATGAACTTTTTTGCCGCAGCCCGTTCCCGGCATTCGCAAGGGTAGTGCCGGGGCTTCTTTGGCCGGGTGTTTGCGCGTTTTGCTGTGAAAATATGAAGGAACCAGCGGTTCCCTTATTCAGAGCCCATGCGAAGATAGGCCAGAAGGAACGGGTCGCTCAAAGCATCTGGCTGCGTGTCGAAAAAAGAGGCGAAAACCGTACCGCCGGTAAGGGGCGTTTCCCCGCAGACCGAAGGGCCAAGCTCCAGCACTTCAAACAAAAACGCCCCTTTATCAATACCGTCCGCGCTACGCGGAACAGGGGGGGCTGTGTCCAGCACGTCGTCAATGCGCAGAAGGGAGCTGTCAGTAATACGCGGCAACAAGGAATAGGGAGAGGGGTGGCGCTGGGGGGCAATGGCGCTTTCCACCGCGTCTGCCGCGCTTATGGCCTCTGCGACTGAACCGGCGGTGTTGGCGAAATTTGCAGTGCCTGCGGCATCAGCGCTGTTTGCAGCGCCAACGCCGTCAGCGGCGCCCGAAACGCCCGGCGAGGCCCCGGCGGCCTGGGCTGCACTGCCCCCCTTGGGGGCAAGCGTAGGGTTTTGGGCCTCCTTGACCAGTTCTTGAGGAATTTCGGCCATGGGCAATTCGGACAGGGGGTGCTCAAGGGAAATCTCGCATACGGAATGGCACAAGGGGGCCATACCCGCCCCGGCAGACTCGATAAGCGAGGCAAAGTCATCTTCCTTGCCGTCAGAGGAAGGCATGGGGTCCATCCCTTCCACGCCGACTGCGGAAGCATCTGTATGAAAATCCTGCAGCACAAAGCTGAACATTTCTGCCATATCCCGGCCGGAAAGCTGGGTGCCGTCTTCAAGCTCTACGGTAAAATCTTCCTTGACCGAAGCGGGAACAAAGCCATGCAGGCTGAGTATGGCACCGTCGTCAAAGTCAACCTGAACGTCTTCGCCCTGCTGGTCAAAGGTGGCAGAGTCCAGAGAAAAGCCGAAAACATAGACCCCGCCGGGGTGAACGTCTACCTTGACGCTCGTTCCCGCTGCGGGTTTCTGAATGGTGGTAGGGTCGGCAAAAGGTTTGCCCTGCATGTCGGCTGGCCTCGTAAAACTGTGAAAACGCCCTCTTTCGGCCTATAGCACAAAGCACTAGGCGTGCCAAGGAGTGCAAATACCCCTCATTTACGCCTTGCAAAGGACGCGCCACACTGTGTCCCGGCGCTGTGGCGCTGTTTCCACCGCTACAGCCATAGCGGGAATTGCCGACGAATGCCGATTTTTTTGACAAAACGATGAAAGTATGCTGCTTTAAGGGGTGTCCTTCGGCGGCAAAGCACCTACAGACAGCTCCATGCGTTCTGTCACAAGGAAAAGTCCATGCTTCAGTTCATGCATATGTTTTCCCTTGCGGATAAAAACCCCTATGGGTGGCGTCCGCTTCTTTTGTGGGTGGGAGCAGCGTTTATCGGCCTTGCCGCCTATGCCCTTGGCGAATGCGCATCGCTGGCCTTTGGGTTTTTCCGCGATATTACCACGCAGTATGTGTGGTGGCCCTTTTTCAGCCTGATTACGGGCGGCCTCTTTTTAACCTGGTTCATGCACCGGGTAGGCCCCGGTACCGAAGGCAGCGGCATTCAGCAAGCCGTAGCCGCCATGCAGGTTTCTGAACACCCGGAGCAAATTTCCTGGCTGATCAACCTCAAGTTGGCCAGCGCCAAATTTTTCGCCCTGATCGTCGGTACTGCCTCCGGCTTTGTTGTCGGCCTTGAAGGGCCGACAGTGCAGATTGGTTCCAGCATTCTGTATTCCTGCCGAAAAGTGCTGCCCCAGGACAATGCGGTTTTTCGCAGGCAGTTGATTATGGCCGGAGGGGCCGCCGGGATTGCCGCCGCATTCAGCGCCCCCATGGCCGGCCTGATGTTCGCCTTTGAAGAAATGGGGCGGCACGTTGTTCCGCGCAGCACCGCTCGCACGGCTGTAGCCGTTGTGCTTTCCGGCACGGTGGCTTATGCCGTCAGCGGCAGGGAGCGCTATTTCGGCGAAGTTTCCCTCAGCCTGCCGCCTTCACTGCATGTTTTCGGCATCATGCTGGTAGTGGTAGTGCTTGGCGCACTTGCCGGAGGTTTTTTTTCCTGGCTGGCCATTCGCACCAACAAATGGCTGCCCTGGCCCGTGATGCGCTTTCGCATGAAGCACCCCTACCTGTTTGTTGTGGCCTGCGCCACCCTGCTTGCCTTGTGCGGTTTACTGGCCCCGGTGTACGGAAGCGGGGTTGAGCTTACCAAACATATGCTTTACGGCCACGCCGCCGTGGAGTGGTATTACCTGCCACTCAAAATACTCGCCCTGCTCCTGACCTGCCTTTGCGGCATACCGGGCGGCGTTTTTGCGCCTTCTCTCGCCATCGGGGCCGGGCTGGGAAGCTGGTTTCTCCCCCTGGTAGACATGCAATGGGGGCCGGAAATTCTTTCCATCGGCATGGTATCCGTACTGGCAGCAGTAACCAGGGCACCCATGACCGCCGCCTTTATCATGATAGAAATGACAGACGGTCACGCCATGGTTCTGGAAATGCTGGCCGCCGCCATGATAGCGGTGCATATAGCCCGCAATTTTCACGTCCATTTCTATCATTCCCTGGCCATGCAGGCGCTACATACCATGCCGGAATCATTAAAAAAAGAGGAAGAAAACCCCGCATAAACCGCCCTTTGCATGGCATGCGCGGGAGTTTTTTGTCCTTTTTGCGCCCAAGGGAAAACACACATAACACATTGGTTTATTTGCTTTATTTTTTTTATGCTTGCATTATTGTTTTCAAGTCGCTAGTAGTCATTGCATACACGGGGAAGCGCCGGTTACCAGGGGCTTTCCCGGAAAATGTTTTGTTCAAGGAGTATTCCCCATGACCCGCAAGGACCGTACAGAAGGCATATACAGCCGCCGTGAAGTGCTGGATGACGGAGAGCGCAGGCAGTTTTACCTGATTCAGCTCAAGGATCTGCTCTCCTATGCCTACCGTTATTCCGAAGACGTAAAAAAGCGCTTTGACCGCGCCCAGTTCAACGTGGAAAAGTTTCGCCAGCTCAGCGATTTGAAACATATTCCCATTCTCAAGAAAAAAGAGCTTATATTCCTGCAATCCATGGGACCGCGCCTTGGCGGGCTGTTGACCAAGGATATTGGCGAACTCAAACGCATCTTCCTTTCCCCCGGCCCCATTTTTGACCCCGAAGATCGGGTAGACGATTATTGGGGATACACCGAAGCCTTTTATTCCGTGGGCTTTCGTCCCGGCGACGTGACCCAGGTTACCTTCAACTACCACCTCGCCCCGGCCGGGCTGATGTTTGAAGAACCGTTGCGCAACCTTGGCTGCGCCGTTATGCCTGCCGGTCCCGGCAACGCCGTTACCCAGCTTGAAATCATGCAAAAGCTGCGCATCCAGGGCTACGTGGGCACGCCCAGCTACCTCTTGCACCTCGCCCAAAAGGCAGAGGAAAAGGGCATTAACCTGCGCAAGGAAATGTTTCTGGAAGTCGCCTTTGTTACCGGCGAAAAGTTTTCGGAAAAAATGCGCACCATGCTGGAAAAGAAATTCGACCTTATCATGCGCCAGGGCTACGGCACCGCCGACGTGGGCTGCATCGGCTACGAATGTTTCCACAAGTGCGGGCTGCACATTGCCAACCGCGCCTATGTGGAAATTTGCCACCCGGATACAGGCATCCCGCTGAAAGACGGCGAAGTAGGCGAAATCGTGGTTACCGCCTTCAACAAGACCTACCCGCTTATCCGCCTTGCCACGGGCGACCTCTCATACATTGACCGCGCGCCCTGCGCCTGCGGCAGGACCAGCCCGCGCCTCGGCAACATTGTGGGTCGCGTGGACACCACCGCCAGGATCAAGGGCATGTTCGTATACCCGCACCAGGTTGAACAGGTGCTTTCCCGCTTTGAGGAAATCAAACGTTGGCAGATTGAAGTTACCAACCCCGGCGGCATTGATGAAATGACCCTGTATGTGGAATCCAGCTCCTTCAAGCGCGAGGACGAGCTGCTTCACCAGTTCCGGGAAAAAATCAAATTGCGCCCGGAACTCAAGGTTCTCGCGCCCGGCTCCCTGCCGCCGCAAATCCGGCCTATTGAAGACAAGCGCGTCTGGGATTAATCCCGCCGCTGCTGCTGCATAATGCCAATTGCCCTGTGCCGCTTTTTCGGCACAGGGCAATTTTTTTATTTTGAAAAGGTCAGCCTTTGGATTTGCCTCCGGCGGCCAAAGGGGGTGACCCCCTTTGAAAACCCCATTCGTGTACGGGCACGGAGTAGCGGCTATGCAAACACGTACTCCGCGATATACTTGAGTGCTGTGCCTACAATCACCGCGCCCAGCGCCCACTTGATAATGACAGCGGGCACAAACTTCTGGCAGCGGGCGCCAAGATACATTCCGGCCATACCGCCCACGCCAAAGAGCAGGCCAAGCGCCCAGTCCGGTGAAACAGACTGTTCCGGGAAAAAAGGAGCAATCATGCTGTAAAAGGCCACACCAGCGATAGAAGTAAGAAAGGTTCCCATCAAGGTAGCGCCGCTGATGGTGTGCACCGGCAAGCGGAACCAGGACACGAAAAACGGCGCGATAATGGCTCCGCCGCCAATACCATACGTTCCGCCCACTATGCCTACGATAAAACTCATGGCCACAATGCCCATTGTCGGGCAGGAATGCTCCTCGCCTTCAAAGGTGTAGGCGATGCGCCGCATGGTTTTTTCCGTTACCCGAACGGAAAAATCTTTTGCCCCGCCCTTTACGGCATCACGGTTAATGATGCCGCGCGGGCCGGCCTGCTTGCGGGCCTTGAGCAAGTCACGCACCAGTTTGCCGCCGATATACAAAAGCACAAAAGCGGCAAAAAGCTTGAAAGAACGCGGATCAGGCAACCACATGACCCTGGCCAGCGCCCCGATGAATACCCCTGGCAACGTACCCGCAGCAACGGCAATCGACAGCGGCCAGACCATGCGGCCTTCGCGGATATAGCGGTAAACCCCCGAAGGAATGGCCACCACATTATAGAATTGGTTCGTCGCGCTGACAGAAGGGTTGGTATACCCCAAGACGGACATCTGAAAAGGCAACAACAAAAAAGCCCCGGAAATGCCCCCCATGGAGGCGAAAAAGGAAACACCAAAAGCGACAAGAGGCGGAACAAGGGGAGAAACCTCTATTCCGGCAACGGAGAAATACATACCGCCCTCCTTTTCGATACCTGTGCACGTCCAGGGGAAAAACCCATCCAGGTCACGAGTTTATTCTTTATCGTGACCATAACACGGCAAAAACACACTGTCTAGAGAAGGCAGGGTCTTTCTTTGAAGAAGTAAGAAGATCGCGCGCGACGTTTCTCCAAACCAAAAGGAGGCGAACCTCCCCGCTTTCCCACTTCTTGCCTCTCCCCAAAAAAGGGAGCGAAGCAAGCCTTTTTCCCAGTTTCTGCCTCTCCCAAAAAAAAAAGGGAGCGAAGCAACCCTTTTTCTCTTCTCTACAAATATCGGCGAGAGCAGGGGAAACGCTGCATTTTTTCGCCTGGCAAGGCGCGCGACTTTTGTAAAGGCAGGCTGGACTCTTAAGTCCTGCCTGCCTTTACAAAAGTCGCAGCAACGCAGTCCAGGCGGAAAAAGGCAGCGTTTCCCAAAACAAACCCGCCGGGGTTATCTGCATAACCCCAGCGGACCCGCGTAATGTCCGCTTCAGGGAGGAACGGACAAATATGGTTTTCCATTGCTGGAATGACTTGCGTTATGACGACCGGCTGATGATATTGCCCTGTTCGCTTAACAGGTATGACAGGAGTTTGCCTGCCGGGTCGTCCTGTGCTCCGTAAATGGAGCGTTTTGCGGCCCTGTCCATTATCTGCGACTGCCGTTCCAGGGTTTTGGCGCTGGATTCAAACCCGGCAGCCACGCCCTTGTAGCTTTTGGCATATTGCTCCGACTTGGTGGTCAGGGCGTCAATGGCATTTTGCACAGTCTGGGCGTCCGCAGGATCGGCAAAGGCGGTTTCCGCGTTATCCAGATCGCCCATGGAAGAAAAGTCATGCAAAATAATATTCCGGGAATAGGCTCCCATTTGTATGCCGAGCCGGGCCGTGTTGCCGTTTACAGAAAGGCGCTCGTCCGACGGCCATGCCTTGCCGTCCATCAGGGAAATACCGTTATAGCTGCTGTTTTTGATGGTCGCTTTCAGCGAATCCAGCGCAGCGTTATATTCCTGCTTGTCCGCATCTGTGGCAACGCCGTTTTGGGCTATGCGCCCGGCAACCGTACTCATACTTTTGAGTGCTTCGCTCACGCCGTTGGCTGAAGTTTCCAGCAGGTCGGCTATTGTCTTGCCTTCATTCGCGTTTTTGGACGACTGGGTCAAAGCGCCCGCGTCACTGCGCAACCTGCCGGTCAGGGCTTCGGCCATCATCTGACGCCCGTTGCGCTGCTTCGGAGCCATTAGCTGCTCAAGAAGCCCGCTCTCCGCGCCCTCTTCAAGAATCCGGCGGAACAGCTCACTATTGGAACCGAGAAGTGAGGCAAGATTGCTGTTCAACGTGCTCATGATACGGCCTCCGACAAACATACCCGGATACACACAGTGCGCATTGCCGGTACTTCTCTTATCGGAGGCAAAACCATAAACTTTAGGGAAAGGCTGATGTATTCCTTTTGGCAGGCGCAAGCCCTTTTCAAGAGGGGGGCAGGACGGAAGAATCATTCCTCGGAATTATCGGAGGCGGCCCGCAAGGCATATTCCCGTAGAGCAGAGCACCTTTGAGATTTGCCGCTTAACGGCAAACGCTCTGCAAGGATTGGCGGACAAATCCTTGCAGAGCGTGCATACATTTTCAAAGGTACAATGCTCTAACAGGGGTTTTTTGCCCCTGTTGCCTTTTCCCACAAGGTCCAAAACTCGGGGAAGGATTTGCTGACACAAGCGGCATCATCAATATCCGGGACAAAGGGCGTATCGTTTGCGCCAGCCCCGATGCCCAGCAGGGACAGGCTCATGGCCAGGCGGTGGTCGCCGTGGCTGGAAAAGGTCCGGTTGCGCACGTTCCCCTGCAAAGCCGTGGCTGGCGGGAAAATGCGCAGGCCGTCGAGCAGTTCTTCCACAGTACAGCCCGCTTTGCGCAGTTCTTCCGCCGGGGCGGTGATGCGATTGCTTTCTTTCAGCGGCAACTGGCTGGCCCCGCGTATTTCTGTGGGGCCTTCGGCATGGTAGGCAAGCGCGGCCACCGTGGGCACAAGGTCCGGGCAGTCGCCCATATGTACCTTGACTCCCCTAAGCCGTGACGGATACACGGTTATGCCCGTGCCGTCTTCCTCAACCCGTGCGCCCATGCGACGCAATATGCCCTTGCATTCCATGTCGGCCTGCATGCTGTCCGGGTTGAGCCCGAGCATCTTGACAGGCGTTTGCCCAACAGCCCCGGCAGCCAGAAAATAGGCCGCAGAGGTCCAGTCGCCCTCCACGGTATAACGCCCGGCAAGGTAGCTTCCGCCAAACACGCGAAACCGTATGCTTTTCGGGGAAGTACGGCGCATGCTTTGCCAGTCGGCCTCCTTCCACTCACCCTCCACCAGCGTTTTCACGGAAAAGGCGATGCCGAAAAGCTCCAGAGTAGCCAGTGTCAGGGCCACATAGGGCCAAGAGACAATCCGCTCGCCCTGCAACGCTATGCGCAGGCCGGAAGCGCTGCCCAGGGGCGCGGCCATGAGCAGGCCCGAAAGATACTGGCTTGAAGCATCACAAGAAATGACCACAGAGGGCGTTCCCCCGGCCCCTTGTTCGCTGGAAAAACCCTTCGCCTGCAACACCAGCGGCAGACAGCCCTCTTCCCCTTCAAACGTCACTTGCGCACCCAGAGAAGAGACGGCCCTGGCCAGTTCGCCCATGGGGCGTTCCTGCATGCGCCCGCTGCCGTGCAGCCGGAACAAGCCGGTTCCGGCGCTCAAAAGAGCCATGCCGAAGCGGCAGGTGGTGCCGGATTCGCCGACATACACATCTTTGGCGGGCAGGCCCGCGCTTCCGCGGATTTGCCCGTTTACCCCACGCACGGCATAGGTTCCGGGGGCCTGTCTTTCGCATTGCGCACCAAAAAGCCCAAGCAACTCCACAGTGCGGGCGATATCGTCGCTTTCAAGCACGTTGGATACAACGCTACGCCCCTCGGCCAACGCGGCAGCCATGAGCATCCTGTGAGAAATGGACTTTGACGGCGGAGCGGGAAGTTCAATCATGGCGCACCCGTTTTCGCTACCAGGCAAATGTGCCTTTAAAGGCCTGACCAAGTGTTTCGGCAGAAGCCGAAGCAACAAGCGTTTCACCGTGAACCAGTGTGAGCGTTCCGTCGGCGGTCACTTCGCCGATGCGGGCCACGTTGCTGCCGAGCAGGCAGCCAGAAGCCGGGGTAAGCAGAGCTTCAAAGCCTGCGACCTTGTCGCGCGGCACCGTAACCAGCAAGCGGCTGGCAGACTCGGAATACAACAGTGTCATAAGGGCGGCAGCGCCGCTGCCAAGGCCGACGCAGGGCACGGCTTCCAGGGTAATCCGCGCGCCCAGCCTGCCGCCAAGGGCCATTTCCGCAAGGGCGACTGCCAGGCCGCCGTCGGAAAGGTCATGGCAGGCGTTGATAATGCCCGACCGGATAGCCTGGTACACAAGGGCGTAGCGCGAACGCGCGGCAACAAGGTCCACATGCGGCACACCGTCAAGGGCAAGCCCCAGTTCGGAGGCTATTTCCGAGCCGGCCAGCTCCCTTGCCGTAACGCCCAGGATATACACAACATCTCCGACTTCTTTCCAGTCACTGGTCATGGCCCGGTTAACGTCCGGAATATGGCCGAGAATGGAAAAGAGCACCGTGGGCGGAATGGAAATTTTCGTCCCGCCGCCGGTGTAGTCGTTTTTCATGGAGTCCTTTCCGGAAACGCAAGGCACGCCAAAGCCCAGGCAAAAATGCTCCAGCGCCTTGCCGGAACGTACAAGTTGGGCCAGCTTGTAGTGCCCGTCCGGCGTTTTTTCCGAGTACACCGGGTCGCACCAGCAGAAGTTGTCCACCCCGGCAAGGCGCTCGGGGTCTGCGCCCACGGCAACCGCATTACGCACGGCCTCGTCAATGGCGTTAGCCATCATCCAGTAGGTGTCAGCATCGCTGAACTTGGGGCAGATGCCGTGCGAAAGCACAATCCCTGCTTCGTCATCCAGGAGCGGACGCATCACGGCGGCGTCGCCCGGCCCGTCGCGCTTCACCCCGACCAGAGGCTTGACCACGCTACCGCCCTTCACCTCATGATCGTACTGCCGGATAAGATATTCTTTGCTGCAAATATTCAGGCGACCAAGCATGCTGTGCAGCAGGGCCGAATGATCTGCCGAGGCCGAGGCCGTTTCCAGCCCTGCCGCATCGTCCTGCGCGCCTGGGCGCTCCCATTTTGCGGCAAGGCGCATCTGGGGTACGCCGTCGTGCATGAAGTCCATGGGCAGGTGGGTGACCACCGTATCGCCATAGCAGACATGAAAATACCCGCTGTCAGTGTACTGGCCCAGCGCGGTGGCTTCCACATCCATTTCAGCGGCAAGACCGAGGAAGGCTTCCAGCTTGTCTTGCGGAACAGCCAGGGTCATGCGCTCCTGCGCTTCGGAAAGAAGAATTTCCCAGGGGCGAAGACCGTCGTATTTCAGCGGCGCTTTGGCCAGATCCATCAGACAGCCGCCCGTATCTTCCGCCATCTCTCCGACAGAGGAAGAAAGCCCCCCGGCGCCGTTATCGGTTATCGCCGTATACAGGCCAAGGTTGCGAGCGCGTATGATGCAGTCATACAGCTTGCGCTGGGTAATGGGGTCGCCTATCTGCACGGCTGTCGCGGGAGAGCCTTCATGCAGTTCTTCCGAGGAAAAGGTCGCGCCGTGAATGCCGTCCTTGCCGATGCGCCCGCCCGCCATGACAATGACATCGCCCGGATTGGCCTTTTTGTAATGGCCGGGTTTGCCGTGAATGGTAGTGGGCATCATGCCCACTGTCCCGCAATACACAAGGGGCTTGCCAAGGTAGCGCTCGTCAAAAACTATGGAGCCGTTAACCGTGGGAATGCCGCTTTTGTTGCCGCCGTCTTCCACGCCAAGGCGCACGCCTTCCATTACCCGGCGCGGGTGCAAAAGGCGCGGGGGCAGCTCGCCCTCATAAAAAGGCGAGGCAAAGCAGAACACATCCGTGTTGCACACAAGCTCTGCGCCAAGCCCGGTGCCCATGGGGTCACGGTTTACGCCCACAATGCCTGTCAGCGCTCCACCGTAGGGGTCAAGGGCAGAGGGCGAGTTGTGGGTTTCCACTTTGATGCACACGTCATGTGTATCGTTAAAAGCGACCACTCCGGCGTTATCCTTGAAAACAGAACGGCAGAAATCTTTGTCGCCCATGCGCTTTCTCAGCTTTGCCGTAGCCCCCTGGATGTAACTTTTATACAGGCTGTTTACCTGTTCGCGCCGACCGGTTTCCGTATTTTCATACGCAATCAGGGCGGCGAAAATCTTGTGCTTGCAGTGCTCGGACCAGGTTTGCGCCAAAACTTCCATCTCCGCATCGGTCGGGTCTGCGCCAAGGCCGTATTCCTTGCGGCCTGCCACGGTTTCCGGCAAGGCGAAATACGCTTTTACAGCGTGCATCTCTTCCAACGAAAGCGCCCAGGTATTGTCGCGGCTCAAGGCGACAAGAGCCTCGTCGTCCATCGTGGAAAGCGGGATGATACGCACATCGCTGCTGGCAGCGCCGGTTACCTTGGCCGCCTGGGCCGCGAAGCCGGGGGCTGCGCGCCACTCTTCGCCGCTTTTAATGCTGTAGCGCTGGATAAGCTCGTTGGCCAGAAGGTCTTTGGCAATGCGTTCGACCTCCGGCTTTTTCAAATTCGTGCGCATATGATAGCGCGTGGCCGTGTACACAGCCATGTTTGCCGTGGCCGCGCCCTTTTTGCCAAGCACCATGGCCAGGGTTTCCTTGGCTGTGCGGCCTTCATTATCCGTAACGCCGGGGCGAAAGCCCACTTCAATTATCCAGTCTGCGTCCGAAGCAAAGGGCGTAAGGGAAGCATCCTGCAACACCGGGTCATGCAGGGCAGAACGCTCAAGCGCAAGGGCCAGCTCGGATTCATCAAGGCCGTCAACAATATAGGCCTTGCCAACCCTGGCGGATGCGACATCCAGGCCGAGCGAAGCTTTTACCTGCGCCGCAAAATTACGGCCGACGCAATCGTCCAGATTCGGTTTCAGACGAACTTCCAAAGACTGAAGCATGGTGCCTCCCAGGCGGAAAATAAGAACTAGGAACGGGGAAATTTCGCAAAGGCGCATCATACGAAGGAACATGCGTTTTCGCAATGCTATTTTGATGAAGCCATAGGTGCTGGTGAAGCTCCGCTTCACACCCCGCAAGGGATTGTCGCTCCTTTCCCGGGCGAAGGGGAAGCTTCATTCTCCCTTTGCGGGGCAATCCGGCATTACCGGGGCGTGGGTTGGCAATTTGCCCGTTGGAAGAGTCTGTGATAGCATTATTGTTTCGCAATGACCGCATTGCATCAGCAAAAACCGGTAACTCCCCGTCATGTATGCGCCCGTCTGACGCACAAGGCCGTAAACCATAACCCAGGATTCTCCATGAGCCAGCTGAAAGATATGTATAAGTCCATCGTGCAGGATGCTTTTCCGGACAAGGTCAGCTTTGACTTTGGCGAAACGCGCCTGGAATACCGCCGCCGCTCCTGGGACATCGGCGGGGAACAAAAAGGCCTGCGCTACGGGGAAAACCCGGATCAACCCGCGGCCCTCTACCAGATGGTTAGCGGTAGTCTGAGCGTTGGCGGCGTTACATACAAAGGCCCGCAACAGGGGCTGGTCTCGGCCCTGACCGAAGAAAATATGCTGCAAGCCGGGAAACACCCCGGCAAGACAAACCTGACAGACGTAGATAACGGTATCAACATCCTGCAATACCTGCATGAGCGTCCGGCTGCGCTTATTCTCAAGCACAACAACCCCTGCGGCGCGGCCTGGTCAAAAACGGGCATCGCCGATGCGTTGGAAAAAGCTTACTGGGCAGACCGAATTGCCGCTTTTGGCGGCGCAGTGGTTGTGAACCGCCCCATGGACAAGGCCGCTGCCGCCATTATTGATTCCGCCTATTTTGAAGTAGTGGCCGCGCCGGACTTTGAAGAAGGCGTGCTTGATATCCTGAAAAAACGCAAAAACCTGCGCATCCTGCGCATTCCCGGCCTCGCCAGGCTGGAAGAAGTGGCGGGAATACCCTTTCTTGACATCAAGTCCCTGTCTGACGGCGGCATGATTTTCCAGCAATCCTTTGTCAGCCGGATCCGTTCAGTTGCAGATTTTATTCCGGCCACAGCGGAGAAAGACGGAATGAGCGTCAGCACAAGAAAGCCCACCCCCCAGGAAGCGGACGACCTGCTTTTCGCCTGGGCCGTGGAAGCGGGCGTTACCTCCAACTCGGTCATTTTCGCCAAAGACGGTGCAACCACCGCCATAGGCACGGGCGAACAGGACCGCGTCGGCGTTGTGGAAATCGCCGTGCACAAGGCCTATGTGAAATACGCCGATGTGCTGGCCTTCAAGAAATATGGAAAATCCTTCTATGAATTGCAGGAAGCGGCCAGAGAAAACGACGAACTGGCAGGCTTCATCCGTGAATGCAACGAACAGGTTGCGGGTCAATGCGGCGGCCTTAAAGGCTCCGTACTGGTTTCCGACGGCTTTTTCCCTTTCCGCGATGGAGTTGACGCAGCCATCAGGCACGGCATCACCGCCATTGCCCAGCCAGGCGGCTCACTGCGCGACCACGAAGTCATTATCGCGGCAAACGAGGCAAACCCGCAGGTAGCCATGGTATTTACAGGACAACGCTCGTTCAAACACTAACCCGCGTTTCCCGTATCGAATCAGCAGGCAATTTACGGGCGCAGGGGTGTGCCCCCTGCCGGGGAGTCCGGAGGCGAAGCCCGCGCAGTCATTTTCAGAACAGCATAACGCGCAAGAAGTACTCATTAAAGGCTGGGGCCGCACTCTTTGAACCCCTCTGGTCGCCAAGGACATTCACGGAAAACAGGTCAAACAAATAATGAGCGACAACAAGGTCACGTTCCCAGGCCCCGGTTGCCTGGTGGAGTTCATGCAGGGAAATATCCCGATGCAGGCTATTGTGCTGGACGAGCAGGGCGCGCGCCTTCGCCTGTACTGCATCAACCGGCGTGAACTTTCGCTCCAGGCTCCCCGGCTTTTGCCCTGGAGCGGGCCTAACGTGGGCAGCGGCCTTTCCCGCCAGAACATGGACGCGGCCCTTGAAGAGCACAAAAACTTGCGCGCCTCCATTGCGGCGGGCATATCACCCCTTGAGGTATGGGAGCTGACCCAGGGCGAAGTAGGCAAAGCCAGTGCGCAATGGCTGGCCGGTCTTCTGTGGGTACGGCCCACTGTGGACCAGGAAGCCGCGCTCGGGCATGCCCTGCTTTCGGCAAAAGCCCATTTTCGCTTCACCCCGCCCGAATTTGAAATTTTCAACAGGGAAACCGTTGATCGCCGCCTGGCCGAAGCGGAAAGTACCCGCCTGCGTGAGGCCTTTGCCGTAACCGGGGCACAGTTTTTTCAAAAGCTGTGGGATATTCACACCAAAAAGCGCGGCCCTTTGACCAGCGCGGAACAGCCGGACGAATCCCTTTTGGACCAGCTCAAAGAACTGCTTTTTGAACGCATAGCCGACCCCGAGGCCTCGGCTTCCGCGGCCTGCTGGAAACTTTTGACCAAAAGCCTGCCGGAAAACCCGCACCTTGCCCTGCTGCTTGCGGAAGCCTGGGGCCTTGTCCCGGCGCACTACAACTTCTGGCTGGACCGGGCGGGCTTTGACAAGGGCGACGCCTGGGCTGACGCCTTTTCCGCCGAGGCCACCGCCCTGGCGGACCAAACCGCCAAAGCCGTTACCGGGCTGCCCAAAGACGACACCCCGTATGTCAGCATAGACCCCTGCACAACCACTGACCGCGACGACGCCTTTTTTGTCCGGCGCACAGAAGACGGCGGTTTTCTGGTCAAGGCGGCCTTTGCGTGCCCGGCACTGGCCTGGCCCTTTGGCTCCGAGCTGGATAAGGCCGTACAGCGACGGGCTTCCAGTCTGTATTTGCCGGAAGGCGACGAGCACATGCTGCCCGCGCATATCGGCAGACAACTTTTCAGCCTTGACCAGGGCTGCGTGCGCCCGGTATTCACGCTTGCCATGCGCCTTTCCGCTTCCGGTCAGTTGGAAGAGGTTGTCCCGGCGGTAACCGCCGCCGACAATCTGACCAACTTGAGCCTTGAAGCATCCGAAGCGATGTTCACCTCTTTTGCCGAAAACGGCGCCTCGCCCGAAAGCGCGTGTCCCGCGCCGGAAAAAATGCCGCTGTATGCAATGCTTGGCGATGCCCTGCGCCTTGCCCGCCTGTTACAGGAAAACCGCATCGCCGGTGGCGCGGTAATCACGGAAAGGCCGGACCCGGAAGTAGTGGTAACGGGAAAAGATGACGCGCTCAAGGTGCGCATTGATCAGGGGCCGGAAGCCCGCTTCTCCCATCTGGTTGTGGGCGAGATAATGGTGCTGAGCAACGCGGCTGTAGCCACTTTTGGCAAAGAGCACGCCATTCCTCTGCTGTACAGAACGCAAGATGTGGCCCTGCCGCGCGAGTTCAGCGGCGTGTGGACCCAGCCGCACGATATTTCTCGCGTGGTGCGCGCCCTGCCGCCCGCCTCGCTTGAAACGGTGCCCAGAAAACACGCCGGGCTGGGCATTGCCGCCTACGCAACCGCCTCTTCCCCCATTCGCCGGTATACGGATTTAATCAACCAGGGCCAGTTGCTGCACTATATTCAGGACGGACATGCCAGGCTGGACCAGCAGGCGCTTGTCGCCCTGCAACCCTTCCTGTCTGCCCGTTCGGACGCCGTTACCCTTGTGCAGCGCCAGCGGCCCCGCTACTGGAAGCTCTTGTTTTTTAAGCAGCAGGGGGATAAAAAGTGGTGGGATGCAGTGGTTTCAGACGAGAATGAAGCCTTTGCCACCATTTCCCTGCCCTGGGCCTACCTGATGGTACGCGGCAAGCGCCGCCAGTTTGACGACAAACTCTACCCCGGCATGCCTGTGCAGGTGCGCCTCGGCAAAATAAACCCCCTGCTTGGCGAAATCCAGGTTCTTGAAGCAAGGGAAATGTAAAAAACCCCTGACCAGTGAACCATTATGGAGTCCTTATGTTTCTGTTTTTTCTGGCAATAGTGGTTACAATAGCCTCTTTTTTCATCGGGTCCATCCCCTTTGGCCTGCTGATAGCGCAAAAGTTTTGCGGCATTGATCCAAGGCAGGCAGGCAGCCACAATGTCGGGGCGACCAACGTTTCCCGCCTGTGCGGCTTCAAGTGGGGCCTGGCTACCCTTGGCTGTGATTTGCTCAAGGGCTTTTTGCCCTGTTTTCTGCTTTCCGCGCTTGGCGGCGACTATTCCCTGCTGGCTTACCCGGCAGGGCTTGCGCTGATTTGCGGGCATATGTTTTCCTATTTTCTGCAATACAAGGGCGGCAAAGGGGTGGCTACCACTGTGGGCGTATTCCTGGCCCTTGCCCCACTACAGCTTGTGCTGGCGGGCTTGGCCTGTATTTTCGCCATCTGGCGCACCGGCTTTGTTTCCGCCGGCTCCCTGACCCTGGTGGCTACCCTGCCCCTTTTGTTCCTGGTCAGCGCGCGCGGCGGGGACCTGTACTTTTCTCTGGTTGTTGGCGCGCTCGTGGTGTATGCCCACCGGGAGAACATCCGGCGGCTGATCAGAGGGGAAGAAAAGTCCTTCCTTTCCGGTCGGGGCAATCCGTAGTAAATTTTTTTTCTGACCTTGGACTGATTTCATTCAAAGGATACGTATTCCATGACTTCCCCTGCCTTTCCTTCCTACCGCGGCACCATGCAATACCGTTGTCTTGGTTGCGACAGCACCCACGACATTGACGAACTGCTGTACACCTGCCCGAAGTGCGGCGAAGTGCTGCTTCTTGACGACACCACCTTTGACAGCCTCGGCAAGACCAGCGGGGAAGAGTGGCGAGCCATTCTGGATGGCCGCGCAGCAGATAAAAACATCGCCCTGCGCGGCATTTTCCGCTTTTATGAATTCATGGCCCCGGTGCTGGAAGAAGAGGACATTCTCTACCTTGGCGAAGGCAACACCCCTGTTGTGGAAGCCTCAAAGGCCCTGCAACATGCCGTTGGCGCGCATTTTGCCTACAAAAACGACGGGCAAAACCCGAGTGCGTCTTTCAAGGACAGGGGCATGGCCTGTGCATTCAGCTATTTGCAGGCCCTGATCAGAAAACACGGCTGGGACGAAGTGCTTACGGTTTGCGCCTCCACCGGTGACACGTCCGCCGCTGCCGCGCTGTACGCGGCCTATGTGGGCGGGCCGATTAAATCCGTTGTTCTTCTTCCCCATGGCAAGGTTACGCCACAGCAGCTTTCCCAGCCGCTTGGCAGCGGAGCCATTGTGCTTGAGGTTCCCGGAGTCTTTGACGACTGCATGAAGGTGGTGGAATTTCTGGCTGAACGGTACCGCGTTGCCCTGCTCAACTCCAAGAACAGCTGGCGCATTCTCGGGCAGGAAAGTTATGCCTTTGAAGTTGCCCAATGGCGCAACTGGGATACGCGCAAGCTGTGCATTTTCGTTCCCATCGGCAACGCCGGTAACGTTACCGCCATCATGCGCGGCTTTCTTAAGCTGCGTAAGCTGGACATCATACCGGAGCTGCCCCGTATTTTCGGCGTGCAGTCCGAACACGCCGACCCGGTATACCGCTATTACGCCGCGCCCAAGAAAGACCGGGAGTTCTCTCCGGTCAAGGTTACCCCTTCCGTGGCTCAGGCAGCCATGATCGGCAATCCGGTTTCCTTCCCCCGAGTGAAGAAGCTGGCAGACGAATATGTTTCCCTCGGCGGCGATAAGGCTTTTCAGGTCATTCAGGTAACAGAACAGGCCATAATGGATGGTATGTTGCTTGCCAACCGCCACGGGCATATCGCCTGCACCCAGGGCGGGGAATGCCTTGCCGGACTCATGGCAGCAAAAGCCTGGTCGCTGATTGCAGAAGACGAATACAGCATTCTCGACTCTACGGCCCACGCCCTCAAATTCATGGATTTTCAGACAATGTACTTCGCCAATTCCTTCCCGGCAGACTATGGCGTTACGCCGAAGCCGGAGCTTGTGAACAAGCCGGAACTCCTGTTGACCGAAGAGGAAAAGTCGAAGCTTTCTGAAAAGGACTTTATCCTGGAAACAGCCGCCAAAATGGTGCACCGCCTGCATCTGGCAGAAAAAAAATAAGCAAACGCCGTATACTCAATGATCCCAAAGGACACGGACAACCGCATGGACAAACAGCAACTCGGACAGCTTTTTCGTAAGTACTGGTATATCGTTATCATTTTTGTGGCTGTCATTGCCGTTCTGGTTCATCTGATAGCCGGATCCGGCAAGGAACCCGCCGAACTTTTACGTGAATACGGCTATCTTATCATTCTGATCTGGACCTTCCTTGAGGGCGAAACCATTGTGATTATTGCCGGAGCCACGTCCGGTTCCGTGGGGCTTGAGCCATGGCTCATCGCCCTGTCCGCTTTTTGCGGCAGCTTTTTGAGCGATCAGGTCATGTTCAGCCTGGGCAAATACAAGGGCGAGGAAGTGCTCGGCTATTTCCCGCGCATCGCCAAAAACGTGGACAAGGCTGCCGCGCTTTTCAAAAAATACGATACCGCCCTGATACTCGGTTTTCGTTTTGTTTACGGGGTGCGCAACGTGACCCCCATATTGCTCGGCATAAGCGGTGTCAGCCACAAAAAATTCTTCTTTCTCAACTTTATCGGCGCATCTGTATGGGCAATCACCTTCACATACGGCGGCCTGCTTGCGGGCGAAGCCTTTCGCTCGGCCATGGAACACCTCGGGCACGGCATTTTTTATATTTTGCTGGCTCTGCTGGCAGCCGGGGGAATTCTTTGGTATATCAGGGCAAGGCGTAACGTGAAGCACGCGCACACCGTGGTAAAAAAAGATTCTGCTCCCGGTACGCAAATGAACAATGCGCAGCCCGGAACACATGCAGACACGCAGTCCGGTGCGCAAGGTAACGCGCAGCCCGCCGCACAAGCGGACGCGCAAGGCAATACGTCGGATGCTTCGGAAGGCAAGAACACGCTTTCCGGTACGCCAGAATAACGTAATGCGGTTTTTCCGCGCTATTTCATCATGACGAGGGTATCTTCATGCGTAAATTTGTATTGAGTCTTTGTATGCTGTCCGCTGTTCTGTGCCTTACAGCCTGTGAGGACCCGGTGAAAAAGGACCAGGCCGCCATCGACAAGGTCAAACAGACGGTTATTCCCGATTGCGACGGGCGCAACCTTTCCGACCTTGTAGACGGCCTTCTGCAAAACCCGGTGTGGACCCTGGAAAAGAAAGACGACAAGGTGGACGCTGTGCTGCTTTCCGGCACGCTTATGGGCGACGCACTGCCCCAGTGGATGAAAGATCAGAAACTGATGGACATCACCTTCCGCCTGCCGGTGGACGCAAACGGCGTGTATGACCCGAAATCGCTTAGCGGCTTCCCTTCGCTTACCAGTCCCGAAGGGGTTTTGCAGGCTTACAGGATTGTACGCTGCGAATAAGGCTTTTGCAGCGGCTGTGCCGTCCTCTTGAAGGCGCAGCCCTTTCCTTTGCCCTGTAGCTTTTTTTACAAGCCCGGTGATGCTTTCACCGGGCTTTGTCCCTTGGTGCGGGATACGCCCTTTCAGGAACAGGCCATGCAGGACGACCATATTTTCAGCGTTTCCGCCCTGACCAATGCCATCAAGGGGACTTTGGAAAGCACCTTTCCCTTTGTATGGGTTCGCGGTCAGGTTGCCAACCTTTCCCGCCCCACTTCGGGGCATGTGTATTTTTCGCTGAAAGACGAGCAAAGCAGCCTGTCCGCCGTATGGTTCAAAGGCAGCCAGAAGGAAGGCGAGCGCTTCGACCCCCTTACCGGAGAAGTCTTTGAGGGCGGCCCCCGGCCCAGCATTGCCGCCAGCCTGGAAAACGGGCAGGAAATTGTCTGTGCAGGCCGCATTGCTGTGTATGGGCCGCGCGGCGTATATCAACTGGTGGTAGAAATTGCCCAGGACGCGGGGCTTGGCAGGCTGCACGAGGAATTTTCCCGGCTCACAGCCAAGCTGGAAGCGCTCGGCTATTTCGCGCAGGAGCGAAAACGCCCCTTGCCGCCTTCGCCCCAGCGTATAGCGCTGGTTACCGCGCCGGGCGGTGCCGCCATACACGATTTTCTTCGCATAGGCGAAACACGCGGCCTTGCCGCTACCATCAGACTTTACCCGGTGCAGGTGCAGGGCGAGCACGCCCCCGGTGCCATACTTGCGGCTCTTAAACGGATTGCTGACGAAAACTGGGCTGAACTGGTGGTGCTTATACGCGGCGGCGGCTCTCTTGAAGACCTGTGGGCCTTTAACGACGAGAAGCTGGCTACAGCCATATATGATTTTCCGCTTCCGGTGCTGGCCGGTGTGGGTCATGAAGTGGACTTCACCCTGGCGGACTTGACCGCCGATGTCCGGGCGGCCACGCCAAGCCATGCGGCGCAACTGCTCTGGCCGGAAAGGGCTGAACTGTCCAGAAGGCTGGCCGTCCTTTCAGACCAGCTTTCGCAGACCAATGAGCGCGCATTTTCCCGCAGGGAAGATACATTACGCCTGACCGGCAAAGAGCTTGCTTGGTATTCTCCCAAACGCATTGTCAGCAGCTGGGCTGAACGCCTGGCCGCCAGCACGCGGTTTTTGCACAATGCCGGCATGGTCCATGTTGAAAGGGAAAGACTTCGTCTGGCGGCCTTTACCACAAGCCTCTGTGCAGGACCAAAACGCTTGCCTGCGCTGGATGACGCTCTTGACGCGCTGACCTTCCGGCTTGAACGGACAATGCCTCAGGTTTTTTCCGACCGGGCGAACAGGCTGGAACCACTGGAACGAGCTCTTGCCGGTGGGCAGGAAGTCCGCATGGCAAAGGCAGAGCACAGCCTGGAAAAGGGCCTTTTACGTCTTACGGCGCTCAACCCGCACGCCCCACTTGAACGCGGCTACGCGCTGGTGCGCAAGACTGACGGGCGCTTTGTCAAAACGACCAGCGATGTTGAGGCGGGAGAGCTTTTGCGCCTATCCGTTTCTGACGGGGAAATCCCGGTGCAGGTGCAAGAAAACCATAAAGCATCCGGCAAGCAATAGGTGCGTTATCGGAAATTGTGTTAATTCAATAAAATTATCGTATTAAAACCATCATGTACTATATCATTTCAGGAGCTGTGTTCTTATGAAAAGTTTTACCCTCCCCTGCGAGCGCGGCACGCTTGTCTGTGTGCTCCTTTTTCTGCTTGTATTTTCCACCAGCGCAGGATGCGCCTCTAAAGGCGAAAACGGTTCTGCCAGTGTTGCGCCCAAGTCTACCTGGGTGCCGCCGGCGGCCTCCACTGCGGCGCAAATGCTGCAAAGTGCCGGTAGAAATGTCGCCTCGCCCCAGCCGGAAGCGGGTTTCAGGCTGAATATCCCGACCAGCATCGGCGACGGGGAACCCTTTATGGTGGAATTTACCGCCGCAGACGCCCAAAGCGTGAGCTTCACCTTCCGCAACAAAACAGTCCCCCTGAGCAAGCCGACACGCGGAAAATTCCAGGCACTCTTGCCCATGAAGCTTGATGAAAAAGCCCAATCCCTCCCCCTGACCATGACCGTGCGCTGGAAAAACGGCAAAAGCGAGCAGTTCAAGGCCAACATTCCCGTGGTGCTGCGCGATTATCCTGTACAGCGGCTCAGGGTGAACCCCAAGTTTGTCACCCCGCCCCCTGAACTGGCGGAAAAAATCAAGCAGGACCGGGCAGAAATTCGCTCAACCGTAACCAAGGTCACGCCCGAGCAATATTGGAGCCTGCCCCTGCTGCGCCCCGTTCCCGGTCGGGTAAATAGTGTTTTCGGCGTTCGCCGGGTGTTTAACGGTGTTCCCAAAAGCGCTCACCGGGGGGTGGATTTCAGGGGTGCCGCCGGTACGCCCATCCAGACCGTTGAAAGCGGTGTGGTCGCGCTCGTTTCCAACCACTACTACGGCGGGAACACGGTTATAGTAGACCATGGTCTGGGAGTTTTCAGCGTGTATCTGCATATGTCCTCGTTCAACACCCAGAAGGGCCAGCGCGTAAAACGCGGCGATATTATCGGCTATATCGGCAGTACCGGTCGCTCCACAGGCCCCCACCTGCACTATTCGTTTTATGTTATGGGTGAAAGTGTGAACGGCGCAACCTGCCTGGACCTGAAATAGGCCTCAATTAGAACATTTTGCCATTGCGAATGGATAATGCTCAAGGCAAGGATTTGTCCGCAAATCCTTGCCTTGAGTTTGCCGTAGGCGGACTTTGCCCGCTGTTAAGCGGCAAATCTCAAAGCGGATCTGCTCCAAGAAGAACGGAAACTGCTTTGTTCTGCCCCCATTCATACGACAGGGGGCAGAACTCTTCGGTTCTGCCCCCTGTGCATACAAGAACTTGCGCCTGAGATTATTTGCGGGCGAGGAGCATGCGGATATGCTTGCGCTCCTCGTCTGCGCATTGGCGCACGTATTCTTTTTCAGAATCAGGCACCATGTTTTCCAGTTCCATAAAGAAAATCAGCGTGTCTTTTTCAAACTGCAAGGCACCGGCCAGCGGGCTTTCCAGTGCGCGCTGTTCCTGCTCCGGGGTAAACAGCGTATGGGAATCAAGCAGGCCCTGCACGTACATGAGGTATTCCCCGTCATCGCTGCCCGCAGGCAGGGCCACGCCGCCCAGGCGCTTGAGCATGGTTTCAAATATACTTTCATGGCGTTTTTCCTCGCCCGCCATAAAAGCGAAAAACTCTTTGTCGTTCTCGTGCGTCGCCTTTTCGGCAACCTTTGTGTAAAACGCAAAACCTCTGCGCTCAATTTCAACAGCAGCCGCAACCGCGTCGCCTGCATTCACAAAACTGGCCATATCTGTTGCCTCCCATAAAACAAGAGTAAGGTAAACGTGGAACTGCGTTGCAAGATACTATAGCGATGCGGCCAGAGCAAGCACCGCCTGGAATTCATCTTCCGTCACCGGCTGGACCGACAGACGGCTGCCCCTACGCAAAAGCTCCATCTCCTGCAATTCCGGCTGCTGGCGAAGCAGCGCAAGGGGCAAAGGTTTCAGGAAACGGCGGACAAAACGCACGTCTACCAAGTACCAGCGCGGCGCATCCGCGGGCGAAGCAGGGTCAAAATGCGCGTTTTCCGGGTCCCACTGGGTCGGGTCCGGGTAGGCATTGCCGGCAACCTCGGCTAGCCCTACTATGCCCGGTCGGGTTACGGAATGATAAAACAGCACAGGGTCGCCCGGCCTCATGGCATCGCGCATGAAGTTGCGCGCCTGATAATTTCTCACGCCATCCCACATGGTCGTCCCACCGGGGGAGTTTTCCAGATCTTCCAGAGAAAAACAGCCGGGCTCAGTTTTCATCAGCCAGTTACGTTTCATGGTCCGCTCCTTGAAAAACGCACGCTTGCTTTGTTATGCATGCATTCATTCTACACATATTCTGCGCACATTGAAAACATGCGCTGTCACGCATTGAAATTTTCTATTGATAATCCCCCAAAATCGTTACTTTTTTACTTGCCTTCTTTGGAATTGGGTCTATATCTCTTTTGCGACCAACGCTGAGTGTATTGCCGCAGGCGTTCGGGCAGTGGCCGCAATCACGCCCTTTATGACGTGGAGAATACTCAAAACCGCCTGCCAGAAATACCATCAAGGAGACCATCATGAACGCCTTTTCGTTTTTACTGCCTCTTCTGCCTTTCTTTGTCACCCTTGTGTTTGCAGTGTGCCTGAACCTGGCCGCGATCGCGGTGAAAAACTTTCTCCATTCGGGCGGCTTTTTTTCGTATGTTCATTACGCACCGGCTGCATTTCCCAAACTACGCCTGAAAGCCTCCGGGGCCATGCCTTCGTAGGAAGCGATATATCTATCCAGACAGTAAAAAAGCCCGCGAAAACATTTTCGCGGGCTTTTTTACGACTTTGGCAAAAGCTTCCGTAGCTTCCAGCGCTTAATCAAAACGGGACGCGGAAACAATAACCACGGAATCCACGGGAACCGCTTCATGCTCTCCCTGGGCCTTCACTTTCAGCTTGGCAATCTTGTCCACCACATCCATGCCGTCGCTCACCTGGCCAAAAACGCAATAGCCATACCCTTCGTCCGTTTTTTCGGTATGATCCAGCTCCGGGTTGTCCACAAGGTTGACAAAGAATTGCGCGGCAGCGCTATGCGGTTCACTTGTTCTGGCCATGGCCAGTGAGCCGCGTATGTTTTTCAGGCCGTTATCCGCTTCATTGGGCACTGGGGTGCGGGTAGCCTTTTCTTCCATCCGCAGGCTCAGGCCGCCGCCCTGAATCATGAAATCCTTGATAACCCGGTGGAAAATAGTATTTTTATAAAATCCTTCATCCACATATTGCAAAAAATTCTCTACCGTTTTGGGCGCCTTGTCCGCATACAATTCCAGCAATATGTCGCCGGACGAAGTTTCCATCAGCACCATGGGGTTGTCCATTATCCCGCCTCCTGTTTCGCTTTGGCAAAAAAAACATCGTTGTATCGCCGCTGCTTATGCGCAATGGAAGGCCCTGTCAATCGGCGTTCCGGCGCAGTGCCTCCGTGCGCCTGCCGCTGCCTTGCCAAAGCGGGGCAGGCAACGTAAAGATCTTCACGCGGCGCGCGAATGCGCAGAATAGACGGCGTAGCGCATGTATCACTCTTCCTCCTGCTGTGGCGCGCGCAAAAATTCCAAGGGCCTTAAGGCAATTTGAAAAAACATTACCGGCTGTGCCGCAAACCGCTTCAGAGCATGTATGGCTATTTCCCATCACCCCCCGATCGCAGTGCTCGGCATTGACCCCGGCTCGCAATGTCTCGGCTGGGGTATTGTGCGCGAGCAATCCGGCGTTCTCACACTTGTCGCTTGCGGGACAGTGCGACCCAAAGGCAATGACTTTTCCGCAAGGCTTGGTAATCTTTTTGTGCAACTTGCAGATATCGTTTGTCTGCACAAGCCTGATGAAGCTGCCGTTGAAAATGTTTTTACCCATAAAAATATACTCAGTGCGCTCAAACTCGGCCAGGCCAGAGGGGCGGCCATTGCCGCCTGCGCGGCGCACGGAGTGCCTGTAACAGATTACGAGCCCACACTGATCAAAAAAACTCTGGTCGGCAACGGGCGGGCGGAAAAAACGCAGGTCGCCTACATGGTCAGCCAGTTGCTGGGCAAAAAAGCAGACTGGGCGCTGGACACAACAGACGCCCTTGGCGCTGCCATTTGCCATCTCAACATGCGTCGCCTGACGCGACTTTCCTCGCCTGTAGGGCGAAAAACCGTGACAATATAGACATTATATTGCGCCCATTATCCTTTCAATACTCATAACCCGTCGAGCAGCGTATGCCAAAATCTCCTTCCCCTTCGCCCGCCATGGATGGCATGAATAAGCGCCCAGCCCTTGCCCGCCTTGCGGATTTGGTTTTTGAAGCAGGTATGCTGCGCAAAACCCCGCGCACCGGCTATCAGTTTTTAGGCAGCGGCTCGGAAAATGTGGCGGAGCATTCCTTCAGAACTGCGCTTATAGGCTATATTCTCGCCGTGATGAGTGAAGCAAACCCTGAACGCACGGCCATGCTCTGTCTTATCCACGATTTCCATGAAGCCAGAACAGGCGACTTCAATTATGTCAACAGCATATACAATTCTACCAACCACCGTCTGGCTATGGAGCATGCCCTTTCCGGCACCTGTGTGGCCGAACCGCTGATGTCCCTATGGGATGAGCAGGACAAGGAAGAAAGCAAGGAATCACTACTGGCCAAAGACGCAGACCAGATTGATCTGATCTTCAACCTGATCGAGGAAAGGGACAAGGGTAACGCCTATGCCGATAAATGGCTGGAAAACGCCGTGAAACGGATTGAGAGCGAAGCCGGGAAAACGCTTGTTGAAAAAGCGCTGCAAACCGACCATACGGACTGGTGGTTCAAAGGCCCGGATGAAAATTGGTGGGTGCACAGAGGCAGAAAATAATTCTGCAAAAGTACCCAGTCAGCACGCGGGAACTGTGATTTTTCAGGGCAATACAAGAGGCACTTTGTAAACAAATTATTTACAAAGTGCCTCTTGTATTGCCAGAATATTCCTGTTCCGGCCTGTCTCTGCTCCGCAGCGGAAAAAGATACCTCATGATTTCAACCACATGCGCCTGGTCCATCTTGGCATGAAAATTGATATACAATTCCGCTGCCCGGCCCGTTTGAGACCGGGCAGCGGTTATTTTTCCTGCATTATCAAAAGCGCACATAGAGGACCCCATGCACGGAGAGCTTACCCGCCTTATCCATTCAACCATCATCCAAAACGATCTTCCCGCCAAAGATTTGGCAGAAAGAATTGGGAAACCCTACTCCACCCTGCTTCGAGAGGTTAACCCTCATGATTCCGGTGCCAAGCTTGGGGTCGAAACCTTTATGGACATCGTCATGGCAACTGGCGACATTACGCCTGTTCGCTATATGGCCGAACAGCTTGGCCTGGAACTTGTCCGCAAGGGACAACATTCTGCGGGTTGATTCCTTTCTTGACAACGGCCGGGGAAACCGGCCGTCAAGCGACAATTCACCGCCTTAATCGCTCAGGCAGCAAGCATTCAAAATTCATATCATCGTTGCAGCAAAGCGCCACTTAGGCAATGGCCTCTTCATTGCCACCATGGAGTGCCGTTTAGGCAGCGCCGCACCGGTATTGCAGGCTTTTGTCGCAAACAAGAGCAAGCTTCGCCTGCCGTAATCCACCATCCTCCAAAGCATCCTGCTCTCACGGGCGGCTACCGGCTTATTGCCTCGCCATCCCCTGCCTGATGCGTGAAATGCAGCAATACCACAGACATGCAGCCTTGCTCCAATTTGGTGACCGCTTGGGTGAATGCGGTAGTTGTATACCCCTTCCGTATTACCGTTTTTTTTTCCCATTTTTCGACCAAAGGCAAATACCTCTTCTATATTACCCCCTCTGTTGCAATGGAACAAATAGATCTACTGCATTTCTGAACACCGATATTGGATCTGCAATGAACCGTTTTTCTTGCCTTTTCCCGGCAGGCAAGAAAATCAGAGTTGCTAAAATTCGACCTTCTATGTACTCTGTAGTCCATGGTTGCCAAGGCTCCGGAACCGTGGAGCACTCTCTGACCAGGCAATCGCTATGTAGTAACCTTCTCGTTTTCAAGGAGCACCTTTATGACCAAAGCTGAGTTTATCATCGCGCTTAAGGACGCGCTTCCAGAGGTTTTTCCAACCAAAACCGCAGCGGAAAAGGCCTACCTGGCTTTTTGTCGTATTCTGTCTGACGCTGCGGTTTCTTCTGATGGCGTTCGCCTCCCGCGTGTTGGTTCCTTTTCCGTCACCAACAGGGCTGCCCGCACCGGCAGGAACCCCAAAACAGGCGAAGCCATTCGCATTCCCGCGCGCAAAGCGGTTAAATTCACCCCTTCTGACGCGCTTTCCGCCAAAATTACGCAATAACGCGTCTGGCCTGCTTAACGGGCCGACTGGAATACTTCGCAAACGCGCCATGGGCGTGGCAAGCCAAACGCCCCACACATGCGCATCGCTACGCGCCCAGCAAAATCGGCCAACCCCTGCGAGGTAAAAACAATCGGCCCGCGACCACAAAAAATACAACCACACGCGAACAATACCACTACAAAAATTAACCGGATGGAAAAAGTTCCTTGCCTTCATCGGCCGCATTTGCTA
>JAJDIC010000040.1 GCA_030266525.1 Desulfovibrio sp. OttesenSCG-928-G15
CCATTGGTTTATTGAACTCGCAGGACGTATGCTGTTGCTGCCGGACTGGAAAAGTAAAGTCATCTACACGGACCTGCGTTACCCCTTCCAGCGCGAATTCTTTGCCATGCAGGGAGTCACCCCGGAGCGCCTTATAAGCATGGATTGGTACAGCCTCTATCAATTCAAGAGCCTCAGTGTACCGTTCTGGCCTCACTATTCCCCGGCGCCGCACAGCTACCGGGCTTTGCAGGAAATGGCGGGCTTGCCCGCTGTCAGCGAAGCCGAAAAGCGCATGCCAAAGCACATTTACTTTAGCCGGGGCGACATCAAAGGGCGTCGGGACGTTGAGAACGAACGAGAAATACAGGCCGTTCTGGATGCCTACGGCTTTACCGGCCTGCATTGCTCCTCATATAGCCTGCAAGACCAGATACGCCTGGCGCGCAATGCCGAATGCATTGTTTTCCCCCACGGAGCGGCCGGCCTGAATCTGGTTTTCGCCCGACCGGGTACCGTGTGTGTAGAGCTTATGCCGCCCGGTAAGGTGCGCGACAACAACTATCTCAACATTTGCCAGGGCATCGGCCACCACTATTACAGGATTGTCGGAACGAATGACGAAGCCGCTTCCGAGCAGGCGAATTTCCATATACCCCCGGACCTTCTGGAACGCACCCTCGCCCATATTTTGGGTTCTCCGGCAAAGAAGGTGTCGCAGTAAACGCCCTGGAGCTAGAGCAGAGCAACGTTGAGATTTGCCGTTTATCATGCGCACCGGAACAGAAAATTTTACTGCCCGGACAAAAAAGGGACTTGCGATTTTTGTCGCAAGTCCCTGATAATTCTGGTCGGGATGAGAGGATTCGAACCTCCGGCCTCAGCGTCCCGAACGCTGCGCTCTAGCCAGGCTGAGCCACATCCCGATGTGCAGGGAGATTTATAAGGCAAGCGCGATAATCTTGCAAGCAAAAAGCGTTTGTAAAAGAAACAGGGATAATGATAAAGGCAATTTCGCACAGCGCATTGCTTTTCGGCCATGCTTGGCGTATATTTCCAAAGAACCGTCGTTGGAATTTTGTGAAAAACATGCGCCTTTACCCTCTTATGGTAAATGAAACGTTGTGCCTTTAACGTTTTAATGCCATATTGGCAAAGCAGCGGTATTTTTGTATTCTTACAGTCAGCGGCATGCGTTTTTTCATGCTGAAACCGCCTTTCGTATTCCCGGTTTTCTTGGCGATGGGCACAGGCTGTTACATTTTGCTTTTCAAAAACAACTCCGGCAAGGGTTTTTATCCGGCGTCTGTTCAAGGAGATACGCGTGCTCAAGGTACTTGTTGTTGATGACTCCGCTTTTGTCAGGCGCTCCCTGATTAGAATTATCGAGGCAAACCAGGATATCAAGGTTGTGGCTTCTGCCTCCAATGGGGAAGAGGCCATCGCCCGGACGAAAGAATTTGACCCCGACGTCATCACCATGGATGTTGAGATGCCCCGAATGAACGGGCTTGTCGCCGTCGAGCGCATCATGAAGGAAGCGCCCTGCCCGATTATCATGGTCAGCTCGCTTACCAGCGAAGGCGCTGATATTACCTTGCGCGCGCTTGAACTGGGCGCTCTGGACTTTATGCCCAAGCTCAATTCCAGCTCCCTGCCGGATATGCAACGCCTTGAGGCGGAGCTTGGAACGCGCATCAGGGCTCTTGCCAGGCGCAAGGCCTTTATGCGCCTGAAATTTAACCGGGGTAAAGATTCCGCCCCGCCTCCGCGTCCCGGCATGCCCGCGCGTCCGGCTTCGCCTTCTTCTTTGGGTCAGGCTGCGGGCGCGGCGCGTCCGGCTACCGCCCGGCCCGGGGCTGCCCCTGTGCCCGGCTCTGCACCGCATACGGCTTCGTTGATTGAGCGCGCAACCGCTGCGGTTCGCCCGCCTGGCTACCCCTTGGGCATCAGGCCTTTTGAAGCTGTCGCCATCGGTGTGTCTACCGGCGGCCCGCCTGCCGTGCAAAAAGTGTTGTCCCAGCTTCCGGCCAGTTTTCCCGTGCCAGTGCTTATTGCCCAGCACATGCCCGCCGCCTTTACCGGGCCCTTTGCCGCCCGCCTTGACGCGCAATGTGCCATCCATGTCAAAGAGGCAGAACCTATTGAGCGGGCCAAAAACGGCACCGTGTACATCTGCCCGGGGGGCAAGCATATTCGCCTTGAAAACCGTGGCGGCACACTGACAATAGTCGTCACCGACGACCCGAAGGATGCGCTGTACAAGCCTTCCGCGAACGTTCTTATGGAAACCGTCGGCACGGCCCTTGGCAAAAAGGCCTTGTGCGTCATGCTTACGGGAATGGGCAATGACGGCTTTGAAGGAACCAAGGTACTCAAGGCCAAGGGCGGTTGGGCCATTGCGCAGGACGAAGCTTCCTGCATAGTATACGGCATGCCCAAAGCCATTATTGACGCCAACCTTGCTGATGAAATTGTCAGCATTGATGATGTGGCCAAGGCGATTAAAGACCATTTTACCGGTCTGAACTAGTGATATGTCAGAAGATCGCAAAGCAAAAAACGCAGTTTCCGCTTTGCTCGCACCGCCAGCGGCGGCGCACACCCCCTTCGGGGTTGCGACGATTGTCGCTTGACGTGACGCTAGGGCAAATTATCTTTGGGATTTGCCGCTTGGCGGCAAACTCAAGACAAGGATTTGAGGACAAATCCTTGTAGAGTATGTATGCATTTTCAATGATATATATGCTCTGGAACAAGTAACGCTTCAAATAGTAGCGGGGCAGCCCGTCGCCTGACGGCGAATAAGGATTATCTGCGGCTATTGGGCGGCAAGGATTTGATGGCAAATCCTTGTGAGCATTTCAAGTGTGAAATGCTCTCAAATGCAGACAAAGCGGGAATCGGCGGGGTTCTGGGGAAATCGGCTGGAAATGTCTCTGGCCTGGCCTTGCCGCAACCGGACAGCATCCGGCTTTTGAAAAGTATTACACGAAGCATTCAGGCTGCTTGCCGGATGTGCCGTTGCCCGCACTGGGGACTCTGCATTCACAAGCGTAATCACCATGGAGCATTTCATGTCTGAACACGATCATATTCTCGCCCTTCTTGATGACAGTGACCCGGAGCGCATTCGCGAAGGCGCCCAACTGGCGGGTGAAAGCAAACTCACTGATGCCATTCCGGGCCTTGTTCGCAATATAACCAGCAGCAATATCGGCGTTCAGGAAGCTGTGGACCGGGCTCTCAGAAAAATAGGCGGCCCCGAGGTTGTCCATGCCGTTATTCCGCTCCTGCGATCGGACGAAGCCCCGGCACGCAACCTGGCTATGGACCTGCTCCGTGAGCTTGGCGGCTCTGCGCTGACCGCGTTGGCGGAGCTATTGCGCGACAACGACCCTGACGTGCGCATATTTGCCTCGGATATTCTGGGTTCCACCGGAAGCGCCGTGGCCGTACCCTACCTGTGCCACGCGCTTCTTAACGACCCGGAAGTCAACGTTCGTTACCAGGCGGCTGTCAGCCTTGGGCAACTGGCCTTCCCGGAGTCTGCCGCCTGTCTGAACAGCGCGCTGGAAGATGAAGAGTGGGTACAGTTTTCCGCCATTGAAGCCCTGACCAAGGTGCGTGACGCAGCATCCGTCGGGGCACTTATGAAGGCGCTCAGCAAAGCTTCCGAACTTGTTGCCTCTATCATTGTGGACGCCATCGGCGAAATGGGCGACATCAAGGCCGTTCCCCTCTTGCTGAAACGGCTGGAGTCTTCCCCCACCCCGCTTGGAAACAAAATCGTGCGCGCGGTGCTCAACATTATGGGCGAGCGTTCGCTGAGCCTTCTGGGCACCAAGGAATGCGACAGACTTCGCGGCTATCTGCCCTCGGCCCTGAAAGACGAAGACACAGATATTCAGGATGCCGCCGTCAAGGGCTTTGCCGTACTTGGCGGTCATGGAGCCACAACCTATATTCTGGAACATCTGGGCAACCTTGATGCGGAAACGGCTTCCGACAGGATTGCGCTTGCGGTTGACGCCCTTTCCGCTCTTGGGCACACCACGGAGCTGGATTACGCCCTTGAGCACGGCGACGACTTTACCACCCAAGTCGCCATGGAAGTGTTGCTCCGTGTTGACGAGGACCGCGCCATTCCGCAGCTTGTCGGCGTGTTCTGGAACAAGGGCCGCGACTTGCAGCGCAGCATTATATTTGAGCTGGCGGGCATAGCCGGCAACGAACACCAGGACTTCTTCCTGAATGTTCTGGAAAAACACAAAGACGGCACCGTGCTTCGCGGTGCGCTACTCTTCCTCGGTCAAAAGGGCGACCCGGCGGTTGTGCTGGAAAAAATCCTGCCTTTCCTTGACCACCCCTACAATGATGTCAAGGAATCTGCACTGGAAGCCTGCATCGCCCTGCATACCCCCGAAGTGGAAGCCTATTTCAAGGGCCTCACCCAAAGTGAAGACCCGATGCAACGCATGATCGGCACATACGGCCTGGGCTTTTTTGATATCGAAAGCTCGGCAGACACGCTCAAAGCAGCCTTGTCTGACGAATCTGCAGACGTGCGCAAGGTGGCGGTGGAATCTTTCGGTCGCGCCTGCCCGATGAAAGACGAATACCTTGAACTCATCGAAAAGAAGCTGGACGACGAAAACAGGGAAGTGCGCATGGCCGTGTTTGATACGCTTGGCCTGTGCTCCAACGACCGTTTCGGCAAGTGCCTGATCATGGGACTCGATGACCCCGACCCCTGGGTCAAGGTACGCTGCGCCGAAGCGCTTGGCGAAAATCAAATCAAGGAAGCGGTTGAGCCGCTTATCAATATGTTGAGCAGCGACAATACCCTTGTCGTTCTCAAGTCAACAGCCGCTCTCGGCATGATTGGCGGTGAAGTCGCATTCCGGGCGCTTATGCCCCTTCTGGATCACCCGGACCCGGACATAAACGAAGCAGCGGAAGACGCCATTAACGCCGTTCACCGGATGGCAGAGGAGGAGGAATAGAAGTATGGCTCTTTTTCCCAACAAGCCAGGTTCCTTTTCCACCGGCGCGGGTACAACGCCCGGCTCTACTACCGGCACAACGGGCGGCACAACGGGCGGTTTTTCGTCCGGCGTAACGGGTGGGGCTACCGGGGCATTTTCTTCCGGCACGACAGGTGGGTTTTCCTCCGGCACCACCGGTGGAACAACGGGCGGCTTTACATCGGGCCGCACTACCCCGCCGCCGGTCACGCCGCGTCCGGCTTTTGGCACAACGCCAAGGCCCGCAACGCCCGGTACAACGCCCGGCACAACCCCCGGCGCAATGAGCGTTGCGGAAAGAATGAGTGCGCTTGCCGCAAGGCCCTCCCCGACAGCGGGGGCAGGCGCTGGTTCTGCCAAGCCCCCGGCTACTGTGTCGCGTTCTGTCAAGGTTTCCAATGACGAGTTTACCCAACTGCGTGACTTTATTTATGAGCAAAGCGGCATCTACATTGCCGAAACGCGCAAATACCTCGTGGAAAACAGGCTCACCAACCGCCTGAAAGAGCTGAACCTTAAAAACTTTGGTGAATACTATTATTACCTGCGCTTTGACGCCAACCGCAGAAGCGAATTGCCCAAGCTTTTTGAAGTTATCACCACAAACGAAACGAGCTTTTACCGCAACCCGCCCCAGCTCAAGGTGTTTCAGGAAAAAGTGCTCACGGCGGAACTGGACAAACTGCGCAGGGCCAATACCAAAAAACTGCGTATCTGGTCAGCCGGTTGTTCCACAGGTGAAGAACCCTACACCCTGGCAATGATTCTGTATGAGGTACTCGGCACGGAGCTTCCCACCTGGGACATAAAAATCACGGCAAACGATCTTTCTGAAGCAGTTCTCGCAACTGCGCGAAAAGGGGTGTATACTGAATATGCATTGCGTACGACGCCGCCCGATATCATTGCCAAGTACTTTAAAAAGGACGGCTCCTCCTACCTGGTTGACCCCAAATTGAAAAACCTGATTTCCTTCGGGCCCATCAACTTGAGCGACAAGGCCATGCTTCGCCGGGTAGAGCGTTCACAAATCGTTTTCTGCCGTAATGTTATTATCTACTTTGACGATGAAATGAAAAGCCAGGTTATTGAGTCGTTTTACGACAATCTTGTGCCCGGCGGGTGCCTGCTCATAGGGCATTCCGAATCTTTGCACAGCATTTCGCGTGCGTTCAAACCCGAGCACAATGTCGGAACAATCGTGTACAGGAAAGAAGCTTAAGGAAATGAGCGCGCAAACGATAGCGCCGAACAGGCCGAGGGCTAAAATTATTGCCGTGGCCAATCAAAAGGGTGGCGTAGGTAAAACTACCACAGCCGTCACCCTTGCTGCGGCCCTTTCCAGACTTGGAAAGCGTGTTTTGGTAATGGATCTTGATCCGCATGCCTGCGCATCTGTCCATTTGCGATATTACCCGGATGAAATTTCCGGCTCGGTAAACGACATTTTCATGGAGCATTCCGGCGATATGGATGCTCTTTGGGACTCCATACGCCAGCACCACGCGGTGCAGGAGTTTGATGTGGTTCCGGCCAATATCCGGCTGGCCGAACTTGAAGTGGACCTTCGCAACCGTAAGGGCAAAGGGGCCATACTGCAACAGGCCCTGGAGCATATACGCGGCGAATATGACTTTATCGTGCTGGATTGTCCGCCCCACGTGGGTATTTTGCTGGTCAATGCGCTTGTGGCTTCTGACCTTCTGGTAATACCCATACAGACGGACTTCCTGGCCTTGCACGGGCTCAAGCTTCTTTTTGACACCATCAAGGTGCTCAACAAGGTATTGCCAAGGCCCATATGCTACCGGGTGTTGCCCACCCTGTATGACCGGCGGGCCAGGGCTTGTGCCAGAGTGCTTGAATTGCTGGCCCTTAAAATGAAAGACAGCATGTTTACCACGGTTATCGGCATGGATACCCGGTTTCGCGAAGCCAGCGCGCAAGGCAGGGTTATTTACGAAATCTCCCCGGACAGTCGGGGCGCTCGCGAATACGGCGAACTTGCAAAAGAGATATTGGCCCTATGAATAAAAGCCCTGAAGAGTATTTCAAAGAGCAGAACTTTTCCGTCGAATCGGTGGACAAGTCCAGCTTCAGCCCAGCGGAAAAAGCCTTTATGGACAAGTACCTGGGGGTTGAAGGCGGGGCGCTGCTTGAAAAACTGGGTATAGACCCAGGCGCAGAGAAAAACACTGCCCCGGACGCATTGCCGGATCAACACCCGGAAATGGCCCGCGAAGAGTCTTTGGAAGACCTCTTGCGCAAGTCTCCGGATTTGCTGATGGTTGGTTTTTTCATCGGTGCGCAGGAGTTTGTCATTCCTACGATGACGGTGCAGGAAGTTATCCGCACCATGCCCATGGCAAAGCTGCCTGCGGCCCCGGAACAGATTGCCGGGGTTATCAACCTGCGCGGCAAAGTTACTCCGCTCATCTATCTGCGTGATGTGCTGGTTGTAAACTCGCCAAGAGAGCACGAGGACAGGTTTATTATTGTATGCCGCCGCAAAGGCATCCAGATCGGCCTGATTATAGAACGAGTACATACCATGTACAGGGTGGAACAAAAGGATCTGGAGTGGAACATTGAATCCCATGTGGGGGCCAATGCTGACTTTGTAGCCGGTCTTATGAAGCTGGACGAAAAGCTTTTGGGAATTATATCCGTTGATAAAGTAATAGCCAGTATTCTTAACTAGGGGGAGAGGCCCGATGTCAAAACATATTCTTATTGTAGATGACTCAAAGACCATCAGAAACCTGGTTGCCTTTATCATGAAAAATGAAGGCTTCAGGGTCACTATGGCCGAAGACGGAATGGACGGGCTGGAAAAGCTCTTTTCAGCTGATCATGTTGACCTGATCATCTCGGATATCAACATGCCCCGCATGGACGGTTTTACCTTCATCAAAACCGTGCGCGAACAGGACGCCTACCGGGATGTGCCGATTGTCGTGCTCTCTACCGAAGGCAAGGAGCAGGACATTCAGCAGGGCATACAGCTTGGTGCCAACCTGTACATGGTAAAGCCGGCGCAGCCCGATAAAATGGTCAAAAACGTCAGAATGTTACTGGGCTAAGCTCTTTGCTACCCGCCGGGCACCCTGTTGTCCTGGCACCGGCAGCTTTTTGCGCGGCAACGCGGGTATGAGAAAAGGCACTGCCTTGTTCACGAATCTGAATCAGGAAAGGAATGCGTTATGACCCAGGATTTTATGGATCCGGAACTGTTTGCTGACTTCATCATAGAAGCGCGTGAGCATCTGGAAACCATCGAACCGAATCTTCTGGAATTGGAAAAAACTCCGGACAATCTCGCCCTGTTGAACGAGATTTTCCGTCCCATGCACTCCATGAAGGGCGCTTCCGGCTTCCTCGGGCTGAACAAGATGAACGGCCTTGCCCACCGGGCTGAAAATATTCTCGACGAACTGCGCAAAGGGGAAATGGCCGTCAACTCGGATATCATGGATATCATCCTTGAAACGACAGACGCCCTGCGCCAGATGATAGACAGCCTCGAAGCGGACAGTACGGAAGGCGATGTTGACACCGCCCCCCTTATTGAAACCATTGATGCCCTGATGGCTGGCGAACTGCCCGCCGCCCGTGCGTCTTCTGATGACGAAGAAGCCCAGCCCGAAGCGGAATACGAAGAAGCCTACGAGGAAGCTGCGGGCGAGCCGGAAGAAGCCGCCGACGCTTCCGAAGACGACGTTGACCTTGATGCCGGCGAAGAAGCCCAGGAACAAGGCGACGAGCCTGCCGACGATTCCCCGGATGAATCCTCTCCTTCAGACGGTGATGACGACAACGCAAGCGACGTAAGCGCCGATACAACGGCGGCCTCTAAAGACGGCGGACGGCAAGGCGGTGACGTGCAAGGCTGGATAGCCTCTCGCGACAATTTGCCCACCTACGCGCTTACCGCCTTTGGTGAAGGGCACCTTCGCGACTTTATTGAAGAAGCCAAAGACAACATTGCCAGCCTTTCTGATGGCCTGCTTGAACTGGAAAAACACCCGGAAGGCCAGTCAGAACTGGTAAACGACCTGTTCCGCTATTTCCACAACCTCAAAGGCAACAGCGGCATCATCGGCTATCAGCAGATGAATGAACTTACCCACGAAGCGGAAACCCTGCTCAACTCGCTGCGCAAGGAAAACGCCCCGCCCGTAAGCGCGCCGGTTATAGATTTGCTGCTCCTTTCGGTGGACGTTCTTGAAGCCCTGATTTTCCGTATCGATCCCGCAACCGGGAGCGCCTCTCCCTTTATGACGGATGAACTGCTGGACAAGCTGCGCGAAGCAGTGGCAGGTGAAACAGCTACCCTGCCTGACAGCCTGCGCGCGACAGCTTCTGCGGAAGCGGATGAAGAATCCGGCGAAGACTCTTCGGTAAAAAGCGGAGAAGATTCCGCAGAAAAAGGTGATGCCCAAGATCCGGCTGCTGCAAATGCTTCGGCAGAGGACGCAGCCGCAGACGACGCTGCCCCACAAGGCGATGACGCGCAACCCGAAGCCCCGGCAGAAGCAACACCCGAAGCCCGGGCCGAAAGCCCTGCCGACGCAGCCCCGGTCGCTGAAGCACCCGCGCCTGCCGCAGACAAAGCCGCCCCCGCCGCGGCTGCCGCTTCCCCCGCTCCATCTACTTCCGGCTCCGGTGTAGATGAGGAAGACGTGAGCGTTTTCAAAGCCACGGTAAACCAGCAGTTCGAGCATATTCGCTCTGCCCTGGAAGGCATGCGCGCGGACGGTTCCAACCGGGATTTCGCGGACGCCATGTTCCGTTCGCTCACCACCATCCAGAACAGCTCAAACTTTATGGGGCTGAGTGAAATAAAGGTCTATGCCCAGCGCACGGCCGGTATTGTTGACCAGGCCCGTATTTCCGACATGGATTTCAGTTTGCTGGCAGACCTGTTGCAGCAGGAATGCGCCATTATCAGAGACATGATCGGCCCGGCCCTGGATGCTCTTATCGCCTCTTCCGCTCCGGCGGCTGAGGCTGCCGCCGCTCCTGCCGATGCCGCCGCCGCTGCCGCTCCCGCCGCCGCGCCTGCGGCAAAAGCCAAGGAAGAAGCTTTGGCCAAACCAGCCGCCAAGGAAGCTCCGGCCAAAGCTGCGCCAGCAGCAGAAGCCGCCCCGGCAGAAAAAACCGCAGCAGCCAAGCCGGAAGCAAAGCCGGCTCCCAAGCCTGCTGCCAAGCCGGAAGCCAAGCCCGCTCCCAAGCCGGAAGCCAAGCCCGCGTCCAAGCCGGTCGCGAAACCCGCTCCAAAGCCTGCGGCCAAGCCTGCTCCGGCTGCCGCTCCTGCTGCCGCGCCTGCGGCTGCGGCAAATGGCGGGGCCAAAGGCCAGGAAGCGCACAAAACGTCCTCAACCATCCGGGTGGACCACGAAAAACTCGACCACCTGATGAACCTGATTGGCGAACTTATCATCAACCGCAACCGTTACTCCATGCTGGCCCGCCAGTTGGAAGAGACCGGCGGCAACATTGATATTCCGCAAATCGCCCACAACCTGACAGAAACCACATACGCCATGGCCCGCATTTCTGATGATTTGCAAGACACCATCATGAAAGTACGCATGGTGCCCGTGGCCTCGGTGTTCTCCCGTTTCCCGCGCCTTGTTCGCGACCTTTCCCGCAAAAGCGGCAAGGAAGTGGATCTGATAATGGAAGGCGAAGAGACAGAACTGGACAAGAGCGTGGTAGAAGTTATCGGCGACCCCCTTGTTCACCTTATCCGTAACTCCGTCGACCACGGCGTTGAGCCGGAAGATGTCCGCGCAGAGCGCGGCAAACCGGCTAAAGGCACGGTATGGCTGCGCGCCTTCTACCGCGGCAACTCCGTTGCCATTGAAATTGAAGACGATGGCAAGGGCATTGACCCGGATAAAATGCGCGAAGTGGCCATCAGAAAGGGCATTATTTCGCCGGAAGAAGCCAAACAGCTTGATGACCGTGAAGCAATGGAACTCATTTTTGCCCCCGGCTTTTCCTCTGCCGAAGTCATTACCGACATTTCCGGGCGGGGCGTTGGCATGGACGTGGTCCGTACCAACATCAAAAACCTCAAGGGCAGCATCAATATTACCTCCGAAGTGGGCAAGGGAACCAAATTCACCCTGTCCCTGCCCCTGACCCTGGCTATCATTGATGCGCTTATGGTTGTAGTGGATAATGAAACCTTCGCCATTCCGCTGGACTCTGTATCGGAAACCACCAAGCTCGAATCCGAACGCCTGACCGACGTGAAGGGCAGAAAGGCAGTTACCCTGCGCGGCGAAGTGCTGGGTATTGTCAGCCTGGGCGAATTCCTTGGCCTCAAGTGCAACATGGAAGAAACCGAGCTGCTCAACGTGGTGGTCATCCACGACAACGAGCGCCGCCTCGGCCTTGTGGTAGACCGGTTGCTTGAACGCCAGGAAGTCGTTATCAAACCGCTCGGCAGCTACCTTGGCGATATCAAGGGCATTTCCGGCGCCACCATCATGGGCGACGGCAGCGTTATCCTTATCCTTGATCCGCATGAGATATACACGTTAGCAACCTCCAAGGCCAGCTAGTGAAGCGGTGATTTTTTCGGTCTGGACTGCGTTGCTGCGTTGTTTTTAGGGGGCAGGACTTAAGAGTCCAGCCCCCTCAAAACAACGCGCGCCTTGCCAGACGGAAAAACTCACCGTTTCACCTGGTCTTGCTGTGGGGTATGAAGAGGGAAAGGGCTTGCTTCGCTCCCCTTTCGATAAAGAGGGAACGGGCTTGCTTTGCTCTCCTTTCGGTAGAGGTCGGAGGGGGGCTGGAGCTTTTCGTCCTTTCAAAACGGGTGCTCGCTTTGAGTGAGTCACTTCCTCGCCTTGACAAAGAGGCTCCCTGCACTTACCTGAAAGAAAATAATCGCATTCAAGGAGAATCATCATGATTACCGTGACTGACTCCGCCAAGCAGGAACTTGACGCCTACTTTGACGGAAAAAAACCCGACTCCATTCGCGTATTCCTTGCATCTGGCGGCTGAGCAGGTCCCCGGTTGGCACTGGCTCTGGATGAGCCTAAACAGACAGATACCGTGGCTGACGAACAGGGATATACCTTCTGCATGGACAACGACCTGTTGGAAAAAGTAGCCCACGTCACCATTAATTATTCCTATATGGGCTTCTCTGTAGACTCCCAAATCCCGGTCAACACGGGTGGCGGAGCCTGTGGAGGCTGCGCATCAAGCGGCGGTTGCGGTAGCGGTTCCGCCTAGAGCAAAGCAACTGTGAGATTTGCCGCAGGCGGGTACCCCCCCTGCGGCAAGCTCTTTCGCCCCTTGCCGCCCCGCCATTACGGAGATTTCCCTCATGCTGACACTTTCTGATGAAGCCCGCGCCGAACTGGATGCGTATTTTGCGGAACAGGCCCACTCCCCCATTCGCGTATACCTTGCGCCGGGCGGCTGTTCCGGCCCGCGCCTCGCGCTTGCCTTAGACACACCCGGGGATGAAGACAGCGTCCTTGAAAGCAATGGTTACACCTTCTGCATAAACAAGGAACTCCTGTCCTCGGCCCAGGCAATAGACATTGCCTTTTCAGACATGGGCTTCATGGTTCGCTCTGAAGCGCCCCTCGGTGGCGGCGGCTGCTCGCCAAGTTGCTGCTCGTCGTGCGGCGGCGGTTGTTCTTCCTAGATAGAGTCAACACGAGTTTGGATTTTGTTCTCTGCCAAGGCGTAACAGGTTCACCAGGAGGGAGTGGACTCTTTCGTCCATGACCTTCAGGAGGTTCTGTCGCAACACGGGCCGGGGGCAAAAGATACCTCGTGTCGACGCTATCCGGAGTAATGTAACGTTGCTGCTTCTTTCCTTCGGCGGCCAAAGGAAGCGCAACCCCGAACGCCAGGGCTGCACCCCTCACATCCACATCCTCTTGCCCCTGTGAAACGTATGGCCACACTTACCAAGCTTGTCATTACCCTTCCCCCGGATTTTTCGCCAGAAGAAGCCGATATACTCGACGGTCTTTTAACGCTGCACGTTTCCCATGGCTGGGAAGAAGAAGCCCTGCCCACGGGAGAGCTTGTCTGCCTTGTTCACTTTACGGTGCCGGATTGTGCCCGGGAACTGGCTGACGCTCTGGCTGCCACCCTGCCCAGGGCGAAGGTTGCCGCCAGTCAGGAAGAAGAACAAAACTGGACCGCCGCCTGGAAGGAATTTTTTACTCCTGTGGAGGGAGGACAACACTTTTTGGTTCTCGCCCCCTGGATGCGTGACGAGCTCGCCGCCACAACGCGCATTCCACTCATTATCGAACCAAAAACCGCTTTTGGAACCGGGCACCACGCAACGACCGCCCTGTGCCTTGACGTGCTCTCGCGCCTCTATGCCGAAGGCTCCCTGCAACAAAACATGCGGTTTCTTGACCTTGGCACCGGCTCGGGCATCCTGGGCCTTGGTCTGGCAAAGCTCGGCCTGACCGGCGAAGGTCTGGACATAGACCCTCCGGCCATCGACAATTCTCTGGAAAACCGGGAAATCAACCGGGTTGCCCAAGAAGCCTTTGCCGTTCGCCTTGGCAGCGTTGATGACGCATCCGGCCCCTATGACGTGATTGTCGCCAATATTCTTGCCGGTCCGCTTAAGGACATGGCCCCGAAAATTGCGGCCATTCCCGGCCCGGCGGGAAAACGCCCCCTGCTTGTCCTGTCCGGTCTGCTTGACGTACAGACTGACAGGGTAATCGCTGCATACACCGCCCTTGGCTATCCCCAGCCGCACAGGGAGGCCAGGGGAGAGTGGGTCGCGCTTGCGTTTTGTTAGGGAAGCGCTTCCCGCCATCATCAGAGCCGGTTTCCAATCTTCCTGCCTGACTCTAGTATGTGCACCGCACTGCAAAAGTACGGTACTTTCCATTTTCAGCCAGTGCGTACTGCCAATCCCGGCACTTCGTCTTCACCGCCGGTAACTCGGCGTTTCCTGAGAGCTGTAGCCAACGGGGAAGCATAAGAAGTACGAGGCTGTTTTTATAGCAATACGCGTTGTACCATTGGGCTATACGGTTTTATGTAATCAGCGGTTCCTTAAGTCTACTTTTTTGGTAGCCGCAAGCGACGTGTAGGGATATGCAAGGCCTTTCCCCGCGCCCCGCAAGCAGATATCCTCGCCTGGCCCGAAAATATATGCGTGGTTTTCACTGTCTGCGTTTCTTATGGGAATCGCTGCTTCCGCGCATCTTGTTTTGACAAACCAGCACAATTCTTCTAGCATAAAATCCAATATCGCCGCCCTACATGGGCGGCTGTTGCTATTTGCCCTGTTGGGCCAGTAGTGCCTGTAGGGCCATGTAATGGGAATACCGGGGGGAGCCCATGGATATACTTACCATTTTGATTGTAGAAGATGATCCCATAGTTGCGGCCAGCATCGAAGCGCTGGTCGCAGCAGAGGGACATCAGGTATGCGGCATTGTCGCCAAAGGAGGCTCGGTTGCGCAAAGCGTCAAGGAACTGCGGCCCGATTTGATCATCATGGACGTACACCTTGCCGACGGAACTTCCGGCGCAGAGGTTACAAAAGAGCTTCTTGCCGCTGACAACGTTCCCGTAATCATCGTTTCTGCAACCGATGAACCGGACGAACTACTGGAAATTGCCGAAAGCGGTGCCCTGGCCTTCATTAAAAAACCCATTTCCGTAGAAGAGCTTAAAGTCAGCCTGCGCATTGCCACCAACCACAACAAGGCAATGCACGAATTGCGCAAGAGTGAATCAGCGCATAAGCGCATGTTCGATGATGCGGCTGTCGGCCTCTACGTTTGCCATAAAGACGGCTACTATGTTGCCTGCAACAAAGCTTTTGCCAAAATTCTGGGCTTTTCCGGACCCGCGGAACTGCTTCGCACCGTGGTTTCCATGGACGAACAGATTTACGTCAAAAAAGGACGCAGGGCGGAAATCCTCAAGGAACTGGGGCAGGGAAACACCGTCAGCTTTGCCACATCGCAGGTTTATGGCCGGGACGGCAACGTACTCTGGATTTCCGAGCATGTCTGCCCAACCACAGACGGCCTGCAAGACTTTGCACTGTATGAGGGTGTAGCCATGGACATCAGCGCCCAGAAACGCGCGGAAAATGAGCGCAATGTCGCCTACGCGCTGATGCAGACAACCATGGACGCCATTGCAGACTTTATCGCCGTAACCGATTTGGAAGGCGATATCATCTTTGCCAATGAAGCGTTTGAACGCGAGCTTGGCGATGTTGTGGGGCCTGACCGCTCTCTTGCTTTTGCCAATGATGGTAATTGCCCGGTCTGCCGCTTCATGGCCGAGCTGGACAAGCCCGTTGCCCCCGGTTACCAGGTGCGCGGGTATTGCAATCTGCCGGGCTATCCCAAACGCCTGTCTGTTGGGATTAGCCGGTATGAAACCCCTGAAAGCGGCATATTGGGGGCCGTATTCATCATGCATGCCGTCAAGGAAACAGACTCTGACCAGACAGCGTCCTGGTCTTTGTCCTGAGCAGGTTTTTCGCTGCATCTGCATGGCGCGACTGCTTGTAATTATTCACCGGTGCGCTCGTTTCGCCCCTTAGCGGCGGCAAGAGAGACCGCCTGTATCCTGATTATATGGCGGTTGTCGGCGAAAAAACGCTGGCAGCCTCCGCGGCGTAGCGCCGCTCACCTTTTATCTCTCCGGCGGAGGACCCACCATGCGGCTCAGCATTTTTGCTAAAGTGGCGGTGCTGCTTATTGTCAGTATTGCCGTTGTCGTAGTCCCTTTAAGTTATACCGTTATTGATACTATCGACGGGGTTTTGAGGAAAGAAGCGGAGGAAGGCCTCCACCTCAAGGCCACGGCCGTGGAAAAGCAGCTCTCCGGCATGCATGACAGCGTAGAAAGCGTACTCTGGCAAGCTGTGCGGCGTAGCGACCTTATTGAAGCCACCGTAAACAATGATATCACGGCCCTGAAAAGTATCGCCAAGGATATGGACGAGCGCAGCAGCATCGACTTTGTCACCGTGACAGACGGTGAAGGCAATGTTCTGCTTCGCGGGCACTCCGACAAAAAGGGTGACTCTATCGCCCGTGTGGACTGTGTTAAAAAATCCCTTGCCGGGGCGCCCATTACCATCGGCATCGCTCCGGGCAAGGAAGTCGCCTTTTCCGTGCGCGGCGGTGCGCCCATGGTAAAAGACGGCAAAATCGTCGGCGTGCTCTCGGTTGGCGTCCGCCTGGACTCCAGCGCTTTGGCGGATGAAATGAAAAGCCAGCTGGGCACGGAATTGACCTTTTTCAAGGACAAGCTCCGCGTAGCCACTTCGCTCAAGGACAAAGACGGCAAACCCATGGTCGGAACGGAACTTTCCAACGAGGCTGTTGAAAGCAACGTCCTGCAAGGCGGGCGCGCCTTCCAGAACAACTCGGCCATGATCGGCGGCATCGAATACAGCGTACTGTACACGCCCCTGCGCGATGTGGAAGAGAAGATTGTCGGCATGTTTTTCCTGGGCACGCCCACTACCACACTTGCACTTATCAAAAGCTCCATCATTAACAGAACCCTTGCCATCGCGGGAGGGCTTTCGCTGCTCATGGGCCTGATCGGGGTGTTTGTGGCCCGCCGGGTTATTACCGCGCCGCTGGCACGGGTGACAAACGTGATCAAGGATCTGGTTGATGACAAGGCCGAGCTTTCCTACCGCTTTGATACCTCAAGCAGGGACGAAGTGGCCCACCTCGCCCATCAGGTGAACAGGCTGACCGGCAAGGTGGAAGCCATGCTGTGTAATATTGAAGGGTACAAAAACCTTATGAACGCCATACCCGAACCCGTGTTCGCGGTGGACGACAACTACAAGGTTTCGCTGGTCAACGAAAGGGTATGCAAACTGAGCGGAGTTACTGACCCCACGGTCCTGTATGGCAAGCACATCAATGATATCTTGAAAACCACCATATACGGCTCTGACAAATGCCCGCTCAAGGACGTGATGAAAAGCCGCACCCGCTCGGTTTCTGAAGTATTCCCCCTGTACATTGACGGCAAGGAGCGCCTGATACGCGGCCTTTCCGACGTGATCAAGGACTGCCACGGCAACGACGCCGGTTTCTTCCAGGTAGCTTCCGACGTGACCGACATGGTGGAGCAGGAGCGCACGCTCGCAAACCAGATGGAGCGGATATCCGAAGTAAACACCAAGGTTACCGGCATTGCCGCCCAGGTCAACACCTCGGCAAACACCATTCAGCACCAGACCAACAGCATTCAGGGCGCTGCCGCGCAGCAAAGCAAGCTCATGGGCGAAACCCAGCGAGCCATCCAGCAGATGAACGAGACCGTCATGGATATCGCACGTAACGCGGGCGACGCCTCTGCCAGCGCGGGCGAAAGCCAGCACCGCGCAGCCGAAGGCGAAAAAATCGTTCATGAAGCCATGGAAGCGATTGATTCGGTTCGCAACCTGGCGAGCGCCCTGCACGCCAGCCTTTCACAGCTTGGCGTGCACGCTGAAAGCATCGGCCAGGTAATGAACGTCATTTCCGACATTGCGGACCAGACCAACCTTCTGGCCCTCAACGCCGCTATTGAAGCGGCCCGCGCCGGTGAAGCCGGGCGCGGCTTTGCCGTTGTGGCTGACGAAGTGCGCAAACTGGCGGAAAAGAGCATGGGCGCAACCCAGGAAGTGCGCAAGGCCACGCAGGATATCCAGCAGGGCGCTGATGACAACATCAGCAACATGGACAAGGTGTCTCAAGCCGTGGAAAACGCAACCGAGCTGTCGAAACGCTCCGGTGAAGTGCTTGGCCAGATTGTCGGCCTGGTAAGTCAGACCACGGCGCAAATAACGTCCATTGCCGCTGCGGCTGAGGAACAGTCCGCTTCCAGCGAAGAAATTGCCCGAAGCGTAAACCAGGTAACGGACATATCGGAAAAAACCGTACGCGAAACCACGGAATCTGCCCAGGCAGTGAACGAACTGGCAACGTTGGCCAGAGAACTTCACGTTACGGTAAGTTAGATAGTGTTGTCATGAGTTTGGATTTTCTTCTCTGCCAAGGCGCGGCAGGTTCACCAGGAAGGAATGGACGCTTTCGTCCATGACCTTAAGGGGTTCTGCCGCAACGCGGGCAGGGGGCAAAAGACATCTTGTGACTACACTCTGCATCCAGGAAATACGGATTTTTTCCGTCTGGCCGCATTGCTTCGCCTTTTTTGAAAGGGGGGCAGGACCGAAGAGTCCAGCCCCCCCCCTTCAAAAAAGCCCGCGCCTTGCCAGACGAAAAGCTCACCATTTCCCGTCACACTGTATGCTGGTTACGGCTTCTTGAAATGCTGTACTCGTCCTTGATAACGTTCAGCACGGCACAACAACATACTTTTTTCTGGCGAATGCATGAGAAAACACCAGTTCGTCAAAACAAACTGTAACTGTTTGCGTAACGCAACCTACCTGAAGTGCAAGTTTTGTGGCGCCATGGAGTATTGCGGCGTTGATGAAGTGCGCGAATTTTCTGCTGAACAGGCCACCTGCCCCTCT
>JAJDIC010000041.1 GCA_030266525.1 Desulfovibrio sp. OttesenSCG-928-G15
GCGTGGAATCAACGGCTTCCGCCATGACCGAAATGAACTCCACCGTGCTTGAGGTGGCCCGCAACGCCGGACAGGCTTCGGAGCAGAGCGATCTGACGCGGACCAAGGCAGAAGACGGCGCAAAACTCGTCAACCAGGTGGTGACGGCCATCAACACCGTGAACCAGGTGGCCGGAAACATGCATACCAACATGCAGGAGCTTGGCACCCAGGCGGAAAATATCGGCGGCGTGATGAACGTTATTTCCGATATTGCCGATCAGACCAACTTGCTCGCGCTGAACGCGGCCATTGAAGCCGCCCGCGCGGGTGAATACGGCCGGGGCTTTGCCGTTGTCGCGGATGAGGTGCGCAAGCTTGCGGAAAAGACCATGGAAGCTACCAATGAAGTGGGCAGCAACATTACCGCCATACAAAACTCGGCCCGTGTGAACATTGAAGCTGTCGGAAACGCAGGAAAGGCGGTCGGCGAAGCGACCAGCCTTGCCGGTTCTTCCGGTGAAGCCCTTGCGGAAATACTCAACCTTGCATCGGCCAACTCGTCCATTGTGGCTTCCATTGCAACCGCAGCGGAAGAGCAAAGCGCCACATCCGAAGAAATCAGCCACGCAATCAACGAGATCAACCAGATCGTAGGCGAAACAACCGAAGGCATGGTGCAGGCCTCAAGCGCTGTGCAGGAACTTTCGCAAATGGCGCAAGACCTGAACCGCGTGATGGACGAACTCAAGTAACTCTCCTTTTTTCTGGTGTTTTTGACAGATGCCTCTTCCGCGTTTTGCGTGGAGGAGGCATTATGTTGCGGGAAAGCGAAAACGCAAAGAGCCTGCCGGAGCGTTCGGGCCAACGGCTGTTGACAAGGCCTGGCGATGCCGTTACACAAAAAGCAAGAGGATTATATGTCAAACCTGTTTGCCGGTTCTTCCATTCTTGTTAGCGCGATTATCAGCGTCGTCGTCGTACGGGGCATCATACCACTCGCGCAGTGAACGGGAAAACAGGCCAGAACAGCCATTACCACCCCCGCAGGCGCGAGCCCGCGGGGGTTTTTCATTGTGAGGCCCCCAAGGGGCGCTGCCGGGCAAAAGGAGCCAGGCATCATGAAAAGCATCAGTGGAGCCGAATTGTGCATTCGCCTTCTGGAGCGGCAGGGTATTACCTGCATCACGGGAATTCCGGGCGGGTTCAACCTGCCTCTGTATGACGCGCTCGCGCAGAGCGAGCGGATAAGGCACGTTCTTGCCAGGCACGAGCAGGGCGCGGGCTTTATCGCCCAGGGCATGGCCCGCGCAAGCGGCAGGGCGGCGGTGTTTTTCGCCACCTCCGGCCCCGGTGCCACCAACACCCTAACCGCCTTGGCCGACGCAAAGCTCGACTCTGTGCCGGTCATCTGCATCACCGGTCAGGTGCCGCTTTCCATGATCGGCACCGACGCTTTTCAGGAAGTGGATATCTATGGCATGTCCGTACCTGTTACCAAGCATAACTTCCTCGTCCGCAGCATCGAAGAACTTGTGCAGGTAATTCCCGAAGCCTTTGCCATTGCCGAGAGCGGGCGACCGGGGCCGGTTTTGGTGGACATACCCAAAGACATTCAGACAAGCAGGGTGGCCCTTGATTCCCTGCCCGCTCCGGGTGTGCCGGAAGAGCCGCCAGTCCCCTGTCCGGATGCGCTTGCGCAGGCAGCGGCGCTGGTTAACGCGGCAGAGCGGCCCGTGCTCCTGTTTGGCGGCGGGTGCGCCAATCAGAAGGCCGGGGAGGCGGCCCGCAATATAGTGGATGCGTTCCACATACCGGCAGCCATGTCCTTGCTGGGGCTGGGCGTTATTCCTGCCGGGCACGCCCTTTCGCTCGGAATGCTGGGTATGCACGGGGCGCGTTACACCAACATGGCTCTTGAGGAATGCGACCTGCTCCTTGTGGCGGGCGCGCGCTTTGACGACAGGGCCACCGGCCTGATGGCGCGCTTTTGCCCCGGCGCGAAAATTGTGCATATTGATACGGATGCCAGCGAAATAAACAAATTGCGCGAAACGGATATCGGCATTGTGGGTGATGCGGCCCTTTCACTGGTCCGGCTTGCGTCCCTTTTGCAAAAGCGCCACCGCAAAGACTGGCTCACCCGAATCACGGCCCTCAAGGCCGCCCATCCCATGCGCTTTGACGATGCAGACAATCCCGGTTCGGCATACGGCATTATCCGTCAGACTGCGAAGCTGCTGGCCGGAAAAGCCCTTGTCACGACAGATGTGGGGCAGCACCAGATGCGAGTGGCCCAGGCTTACCCCTTTGAGCGAACGGGCCAGTGGCTTACTTCCGGGGGCCTCGGCACCATGGGATTCGGACTTCCGGCGGCAATCGGCGCGGCCCTTGCCCGCCCGGATGCGCCGGTTGTGTGCTTCACGGGTGACGGCAGCCTGCTTATGAACGTGCAGGAGCTTGCCACGGCTGCGGAAGAGAACGTGAACGTCAAAATAATCCTGTGTAACAACCACGGGCTCGGGCTGGTGCAGCAACAGCAGGATATGTTTTACGGCGGGAGGCTTTTCGCTTCCCGCTACCGCGCGGACGTGGATTTTACGCGTATTGCCGAAGGATTCGGCATCCGCGCCCTGAACCTGAACAGCCAGAAAGACCCGCAGGCTGCGCTGGCAAAGGCCCTTGCCGAGTCCGGCCCCTGCCTCATCGAGGTGAACATCCGGGCCGAGGACAAGGTTTTTCCCATGGTTCCTCCGGGGGCCGCGAACATTGACATGATAGAGCGGTTTCCCGCTACAGGAGGCGAACACCATGCCTGATGCCACAAAAGTTCAAACGCAATCTGCCCCTTTTACCGCCCTGCACCTTGTGGTCAACAATCACCCCGGCGTAATGTCGCATGTGTGCGGTCTGTTCGCCAGACGCGCCTTCAACCTTGAAGGCATTCTGGTAACCCCGAGCAAAAAGGACGCAACCTGTGACGTATGGCTCATCGTCAACGAGGACAAGCGCATAGTCCAGATTATGAATCAGGTGAAAAAGCTGCACGACGTGCTTGACGTGCGCCCCACTTCTTTGAGCGATGCCGCCTTGCGCAAGATGGCGTCCTGCCTTGTGCAATAGAAGAACCGGCTCAAGGGGAAAGGGGTCGCCACGCAGGTGCCGTATGCGGTCCGGTGCGACGGGCGCACAATTTTATTGTGTCAAATGTGACATTATGGCAGTCTGGAACACTACGCTGATTATTCAAAATTCACTTGAATAACTTGAATTATGACATGGAGGAAGATAATGAACAGAGTATTTTTCCCTCTGCTGCTTTGTGCGCTGGTTATGGCATTCGCCGCCCCGGCCACGGCTGACAGCAGCATCAAGATGTCCACGACTACCAGCACGCGTGATTCCGGGCTTCTTGAGTATCTTTTGCCCGAGTTCAAGAAGGACACAGGCATCGAGGTAATGAGCATTGCCAAGGGCACGGGCGCGGCCATTCGCGACGGCATTGACGGCAACGTGGACGTCATTTTCGTGCACGACACGGCACGGGAAGAGAAGTTTGTGGCTGATGGCTGGGGCACGAAACGCTACGCTGTCATGCATAATGACTTTGTTATTGTCGGCCCGGCTTCTGACCCCGCCAAGATAGGCGGGCAAAAGGATGTTACCGAAGCCCTGCGTCTGATAGCCGCAAGCAAGGCCCCCTTCATTTCGCGCGGCGATGACAGCGGAACCCACGCCAAAGAACTCGGCCTGTGGAAAAAAACCGGCCTGCCCATGAAGGAAAGCAAACAGATGGTGAAAAAGGGCGGCAAGGATACGGAAGTGAGCTTTTCCGTGCCTGATGGCGACTGGTATCTCAGCATCGGGCAGGGCATGGGCAAAACCCTGTTCATGGCCGAGGAAAAGCAGGGCTACGCCCTGTCTGACCGGGGCACCTTCATTCAGCAAAAGTACGGAAAAACCCCGCCGACCAGCCTGGAAGTTCTCGTGGAAGGCGACAAGGGCCTTTTCAACCCCTATGGCGTTATTCCGGTAAACCCGGAAAAGTTCCCGTCAGTAAAAATTGCCGAAGCCACCAAATTCGCGGAATGGCTGGTTTCGCAGCGCGGTCAGGAGCTTATCGCCCGCTACAAGCTTGAAGGAAGGCAACTGTTCTTCCCCGACGCCATACCTGACGCAAAATAATGCAAACCGCCACCCGGCCGGGAAGGTTTTCCCGGCCGGGCTTCCTTCCTGCTGCCTGTGGGGTTTTCGCCGGATATGTTTGATATTTTCACCGACAGCCTGGCTTCTGCCGTTATGCTTATACTGAGCGGGGATAAAGAGCTGTGGGCTATTGTACTGCTTTCGTTGCGCTGTACGTTTCAGGCCTGCTTTTTTGCAGCCCTGCTCGGTATTCCGGCTGCCCTTTTCCTGACCAACAACGAGTTCCGGGGTAAACGTTTTGTACTCATGGTGCTCAACTCTCTCATGGCCCTGCCCACAGTGGTTGTAGGACTGTTTCTGTATGTATTCATCTCGCGGCGGGGTATTTTCGGGCCGCTTGATTTGCTTTACAGCCCAACCGCCATCAGCCTTGGACAGTTTGTCCTGATTTTGCCTCTTGTGGCTATGTTTGCCTACAGCGCCTTATGTCGTCTGGACAAGCGCTACAGTGAGACAGCGCTTACCCTGGGGGCCAGTGGGGTGCAGGCTTCCTTCGCTGTCATGCGCGAGGCCCGATTTGCCATGGTGGCAACCCTGTGCGCCGCATACGGGCGGGGCGTGGCCGAGGTGGGCGTGAGCATGATGCTGGGCGGCAACATTCAGGGGCTTACCCGCACCATGACTACCGCCATGGCCCTGGAATATGACAAAGGGGAGTTCACCCTGGCCCTGGGGCTTGGGATGGTGCTTCTTTTCGTGAGTTTCGCCCTGAACGCCGGACTCAGTCTTTTTCAGGGGCAAACGGAGTATTCGTCATGAGTACGCTGTATTCCCTGAGAGATGTGACGAAAAAATTCGGCGAGCGGGAAGTCCTGCACATCGATTCGCTGGACATTGCCCCCGGTGAAATTTACGCGTTGCTGGGTGATAACGGCGCCGGAAAGTCCACCCTGATGCGCATTCTCGCCTTTCTTGACGCCCCGACAGATGGCGAGCTGGCGTTTCGCGGCCAAAAAACAAAGCCGGGACAAGAGGCGCAACACAGGAAAGGGGTGGTCTGGGTGCCGCAGTTTCCTGTTATGTTTACAGGGAGCCTTCTCTACAACATTGAGTATCCCATGATGGTGCAAAAGCTTTCCCGCGCGGAACGCAAAAAAAGGGCTTTGGATCTGCTGGAGCGCGTCAATCTTGCGCATCTGGGCAAAGCGCCCGCGCACAAACTTTCCGGCGGGGAAGCCCAGCGGGCCAGCATAGCCCGTGCCCTTTCAGCCGGAGCCCAGGTGATTCTCTTTGATGAACCCACCGCGAATGTGGATTCCCGCTCCGTGGGAGACTTTATAGCCCTTATTCGGGATATCTGGCAGGAGCACGGCTTGTCCGTCATGATCACCACGCACAATGCCGCGCTGGCCGCAGCCCTGTGCCCGAAGCAAATTTTTCTCTCAGAGGGCAGGCTGGTTCGCCAGCGGCTTTTACCCGGCGGCACCGCCTGGCCGGCCAAGCTGAGCCGTAGCGTCGCATCGCCGGTCGTGCATATTGTCCGCGACCTGTCCGGCACTGTACGCGTATCTCCGAAGGGTACGCTTGTTTCTCTGGCCGATTTGGCCGGTGGTGTGCACATGCACCTGGAACTCAGCCCCGGCCACACGGCCAGCCTGCTGCTGGAAGACGAAAGCAGCTGCGCCCTGGCCAGAACACTGACGCTGGGCAGCACGGTAACTGTGCAGATTGAAGAAAACTCCGCCTGAAAAACAGACCTCGGCACAAGCAGGGTACAGCCAGCGCGTCAGCGCCGCAAGAAATCCATTTGAATTTTTTCCCGTAATGCCGTACAAACAGCCTTCCGGCGCATATCTCAACGCGCCACACCCCACGCGGAGGGGTGGCAGAGCCCGGTTAATTGCACTGGTCTTGAAAACCAGCGAAGGCGAAAGCTTTCCGGGGGTTCGAATCCCTCCCCCTCCGCCAGAAGAACAATCCAGCCGAGTTCGAACAAGCCTAAAAAGCCACTTCTGGCAAGGGTTTTGACTTAAAAGATTGTCCGAACTCGGCTGAAAAATTCCATAGCCAGCCCACTCTTTGGGATACTCCTGGAGGTATAAAATCCTTGCCAGGAGAAATACCCCATGTCGCTTACCGATACCACCATCCGTGACGTCAAGCCCACCGACAAGCCGCAAAAGCTCTTTGATGACAACGGACTCTTTCTTTTTGTAGCTCCTAGCGGCACCAAAAGCTGGCGGTTGAAATACCGTATTCAGGGCCGGGAAAAACTTCTCATTTTGGGTGTAATACCTCCAATTGTCCCTCAAAAAAGCTTAGCAACCGCGTGAAAATATAAAAAAGATACCGGTAAAAAATACAGTAAGCCAAAAAAGAAAAAACCCACATACCACGGCTACAAAAGAATTCGCCAGCGTCATTCGATCATAATACCCGGGAATCAGGCGCCATAGCACCAAGCCAATGAGAACAAGAATGCTTACGCATACGATTTCCATATGTTCAAACAAAAAATGCGAAGAGCCCCCCACCCAAATTGATGGCAGCGTGTCCGCCGTAACTATTAGCCTGATGGGATGGCCTCCTTGCAAGGTGTTGCTTTTACCTATGCATGCCCGATTTTTTCGGGCGAGGCCATCCCATCAGGCTAGAAGAATTGTAACGCAGACATTCTCTTTTCGCCGATATGCAATGAAGCGGCCTCCGGAATTTTCCGAAGGCCGCTTCATTATGTGGTATTTTCCATTTTGATAATCAGAACTCGAACTTGACCTGGAAGCTCCCGCCCACGCCTTCGCGCTTGCCTGTGTAACCCTGCATGCCAAGGCCGAGGGAAAGGCCGCTCTTTGCCGAAGGCTTGAAAGAGAAGCCGAGTTCGCCAATGCCGGTGCCTCCCTTAATGGCAGGCGCGTCAATGGATTTACCATTGGCGGTGGCTCTGGCCTTGCTGTCAAACTCGCGTTCGTAGGCTGCGCCAAAATAGGGGGTGAAAGCCATGCCGGAGTCTGTGGCGAAGGCATGGCTGAACTTCGCCCCGGCACGCCAGCGGTGGGAATTCATCGCCTTGAATCGGATGGAATCGCCTTCAATGGTCACGCTGTCGCTGCCTTGCCGTGTCCAGAGGTATTTCGTGTACATGTCGAGGTTGGATGCTTCTGAAATATTCCAGATGTAGCCGATACCGGCATGAGCGCCGTAATACGCGGAGGAAGAATCGTAATCGACCTTGCCGGTGAAGCTGGAGTTGAGGAAGTTGGAACTGGAATAATCGGTTTCAACCTTACCGGCGCGAAAGGAAGCCTCGGTGTAGAGCTTGCCGGGGCCGATGAGGGGGGAATCGTAGCGGGCCAGAATGCCGCCGCCGTAGTATTTTGTATCGCCGTCGCCCTTCACGCTGCCGCTGCTGAAGGAGTTGTGGGAATCGTAGCTGCCCCAGCCGGATTCAAAGAATGCGCCGAAGAGGAGGTTACCTCTGCGGCCTTCGGTCAGGGCGAAATTCCAGCCGAGGCCGGTGACGAGGTTGAAACCGTCCACGTCAACGTGCGAACCGGAATTGTAGCGCAGGGACTGCCCGCCCATAACACCGAACATGGCTGGTCCGGAAGTGTTGGCAGCATTGAGGCGCAGCTGCGGTATGCCCTGCCTGGCCAGCAGGTCCGCACCTTGCGTAAGCATGCCCACGCCGGATATGCGGGCTTCGGCGAGGGACTTGAGCTGTGCCCTGAAATGCGAAGATATATCGCCGCCAGTGTCGCCGCCAGTGTCGACGCCAGTATCGCCTCCAGTGTCGCCGCCAGTATCGCTCCCTGTGTCGCCGCCGGTCTCGCCCCCTGTATCGCCTCCGGTATCGCCGCCGCTCTGGTCGACAATCTTGGTAACTTCGGCTTGGAGGATCTTGCCTGTAGGGTCAAGGGCAACATCAAAGGTATACGCTTTGGTAATGCCCTGAATGCCCAGAGCGGAGGGCGCTCCGTTTGCGGTATATCCAGTAGAGATCAATGAACCCGCGCTCGCGTCTATCAGCGTGATGCTGTCGCCTTTCACAAGCGGGGAGTTATTGCCGTTCATGCCCACTTTGACGGTTGTTCCGGTAATGTCTGCCGTGCCGGTTACAATCAGCATCTTGCCGTTGGCGGCGAGCGTTTCCGGCACATAAAAATTGAGATTCTGGTAGTTCTCTAGTCCTGCGACCGTCAGATTGGAGGTTTTCAAGTTTAGAGTATTGCCGGTGTTTATTGCGCCAGACAATGGGGTGCCACTCACCGTAATGCGCCCACCATAAAGAGTTGTCGCGCTTAGATCTGGGCTGCCGGAAATTGTGACGCTGTTATCCGTAACGCTGGCAACAATAGGATTGCTTGAGGCAAGTGCTGGGTATATATATATCAACCCGCCATAAATATCACCGTCAACCTTTGTTGTTCCATCAATGTAGACATGGTTGCCGGTAACAGAAATATGGTTGTGGGGGCTTGCAGTATCAATCCCGCCTAACAGAGCATATCCGCCCGCAACATTTCCCGTGATATGTCCGGATTTGTGCGTTACTGTATTGTCTGAAACGATACCTGTTGAGTTTACCCCCATCATATTGATGAAGGCGTATCCGCCGTAGCTCTTAGCGAGAGTCCCCCCGTTATTGACAATGTGGTTATTGCTGACCGTTATGTCTACCGTGTTCGCTCCTACTGTATCACCCCAGCCTCCGTATACGTCCGTAGCTGATGCGCCGTTGCCGATATTCACGGTATTGCCGGAAATGGACACGTTGCTTGCCGGGTTATTGACATATGCGCCGAGGACTCTATAACCGACCGAAACTCCGTCATGAATGTTGACGGTATTGTCAGTAGGGGGTTGGTCAGCGGTAACACCTCCATCACTGCTGTTGCCGCGGACATCACTGCCTGTTGGGGCGATTACTTCAATGGTTTCAGCCGCCGAAGCCAGACTTGGAATGAAGATCAAGCCAACCAGCAGCCAGACCCTACAAAGATACAATTTACCGCTCCGGTGATGCCGGATACCTTTTTTAGCCCTATACATCCTTCCTCCAATGAAATTATGGCGATGGGAAATCGAGTTTTTTCCTATAAAAACAATACGACTCATGAAGTATACACAAGCAGGAAATACAAAAGTGCAACAAAACAAGCCCTGTGCGATATTTTTTTCGCACAGGGCCTACATGAATTTGTCAGTTTCTATGAAATTACAGTGTGATAACTCAATAAAAAATTACAACATGGGTGTGTCTCCCTTTTTGTTCAGCCAGTGTTGTATGAATTCTGCCCAGGGGTAATTGGCCATGTATTCGCCACGGTAGGCGTTCACGGCTTTTGGGTCGCCTTTTTCAAAGTTGTAGTAATCGCAATCAACCAAAGACGTATCAATGGACAGGCTGTTCCATTTCTTGACGATAATGTTCTCCGCACCCGCTTCATTGAGTGCCCGTAACATTTCGGCAATCAGGGTTTGCAAGTAGGATTGTGTCGCCCTGCTATATTCCCCGTCTTCCCACAAAATCCCGGCCAGTTCTTTTTTGCTTACACCTGCGCCATTTCGACTCACAAGGTAGGCCAACAGTTCTTTGGCTTTTGAGCGATGAAAAGAGATTGATTTGCCGTCAACAAAAATTTCAAAATTGCCGAAGCATTGAATACGCACCCCCTTCTTTTCAGATGCGGGTAAGGGGTGGCGCAGGTGGTGCAGTTCGGAAGCTACGTCTTGCGCCGTTACCGGCTTTTGCAAGTAACCGCTTGCCCGAAGTGAAAACGCATCCATAGCGTACTGGGAATAGCCGGTCACGAAGACAATGTTGGTTTTGCCGTGAATGTCCTTGAGCCGCTTGGCAAGGCCGAGTCCGTTCATGGAGTCCATTTCTATGTCCAGAAAGGCCACGTCCACAGTCTCTTTTGCGGCATGGGCCAACGCTTCCGCAGGCGTGGCAAAGCAGGCCAGTTCACAGTCCGGATCCGCTTCGCGTATGGCCTGCTCCATGGCCAGAAGGGCAAGACGCTCGTCATCCACAGCCAGAATACGCATCAGGCAGTCTCTTTTTTAGGGATTTCAAGCACTATCGTTGTCCCTTTACCGGGTTGGGCGTCAATCATCAAAGAACCGCTGCACATGGCTGCAATGCGGTTGCGGACGTTGGCAAGGCCGACATGTTTGCGCTCATCCAATGGAACATGATTATCAAAACCCACGCCGCCATCGGATACAATGACCCGCCAGAGTTCTTTCGTTTCTTCGGTTCGAACCGTCACAGTGCCCCCGCCGTGTTTTTTCGTTATGCCATGACGCACGGCATTTTCCACAAGCGGCTGGAGTGTAAGCGGCGGAAGGCAAAAGTCGCACGCTGGCACGTCCATATGAACACGCAACTTTTCCTCAAAGCGCATGGATTCCAGCCACAGATAATGTTTTACATGCTCCAATTCTTCGGTGAAAGGAATGAGGCCCTTGTTGGTCAGTGAATCCATGTTGCCTCTGAGATACCTGGCAAAGTGTATCGTGGCCTGTTGCGCTTTTTGCGGGTCGATCTGGCACAGGGCGCCAATGCCGGTCAGGGCGTTTTGAAGAAAGTGCGGCCCGATCTGGCTGAGCATGACGGCGGTTCGGCTTTCCGCCAGTGCCAGTTCCCTTTCCTTTACCTCGTCCATCTGAATGTAGACGTAGAGAACCAGCAGGTTGAGCGTGCCAGCAATGTAGTGCAAGGGCACTTCTGGAATGATCACAAGAAATATGACCGAATACAAAAGTATGAACAAAAAATACCAGCGCAGGGCCGCGAGCTGTTTCATGGGCAGTTGCGTCCCGTAGCGCAAAGTAACCCGCAGCAGAACAAGCAGGGAAAAAAGCGGGAACAGGTGGGATATAAAAAACGTATCACGTGGTCTGTAAATGTTATGTTCGTCATAGAACGAATAAATACCGATAAATTCGTTCAGGATTACCAGGGCGAAGCCCAGCAGCATACAGCCCCATACAAAGCGGAACGCCTTGCGGGATATTGCAGCGTGCGGACTGATACAGGCGTATAGATATTCACCGAACGTTACAATCAGGCCATAGCCTGCAAAAAAGCTGCACAGGTTGGCGATTCTCGAAGCGTAGAGGCCGGATGCTGACGTAAAGCCGTCAGCCAGCCATGCGGTTGCTTCCGCACACAGGCCGAGCATATTCATAGCGACCATCAGGGCGAACAGACGCGACAGCCGTGTGGAGATTCCCCATGCGCCCGCAAGCAAAATCAAACATGGCAGCAAGCAGAACAGGTGGAGAGATATAACTACGGCATACTCTGTTGTCATAATCGGGTGGCTCGGCTTCCGCCTGTGGGTAAAGATATATTGAACACTTGTCAGGTAATATGCCCGAAGGTATTGGTGAAAGCAAGACAGAGCATTGTAGACAATTCAGTTTACCCATTGCACCAGTAGTGTAAGATGGATTCACAGTGGCACAGGAATAGGGTTTTTGCGTAGATTGTCCGCCGTGATGAGAAAAAGTCTCAAGCTACCTATCAACTGAAACGCTGCGATTGAAACTGCTTGCCACTTCCTTTATTATTCCCCGTAGAGGGATCTCTGTATGACAAAAATTACAGTTCTGGACACCACGGTTTCGTACTATACCCGCAAGGACGAGGACTATATCAGCCTGACCGACATGGCCCGTTACCGGGATACGGAGCGGGTTGATTACATAATCCAGAACTGGATGCGGAACCGGAATACCATTGAGTTTCTTGGGCTTTGGGAGCAGCTGAATAACCCTGGTTTTAAATCCATCGAATTCGATGGATTTAGAAATCAAGCCGGGCTGAACAGCTTCGCGCTCACACCCAAGCTGTGGGTCGAAAAAACGGATGCCGTGGGCATTGTATCCAAAAAAGGACGCTACGGCGGCACTTATGCCCACAAGGACATTGCCTTTGAGTTCGCCTCCTGGTTGAGCGTGGAGTTCAAACTCTATCTTATCAAGGAGTTTCAACGCCTCAAGGATGAAGAGCAACGGCAACTCGGCTGGGACATCAAGCGTAACCTCGTAAAAATCAACTACCGCATCCACACGGATGCCATCAAAGAGCACCTCATACCAGAAACCGTCACCCCCGCTCGCGCCAACATGGTGTACGCCACAGAAGCGGATATCCTCAACGTGGCCCTGTTTGGTATGACCGCAGCTGAATGGCGGCGTAACAATGCGGACAAGGACGGCAATATCCGTGATTACGCAACAGCAGCACAACTTGTCTGTCTCTCCAATTTGGAGAACCTCAACGCCTTGTTCATAAAAGACGGATTGACTCAAGGGGACCGCCTCGCTCGTTTGAACGCTATCGCCATCCATCAAATGACTTTGCTGACGGCAGACGCTGGAATAAGGCGGCTCGAAGCCACGAAGAAATGATTGTCCGACTCTGTCTGAAATGTTCTGATAAATCGCTGGCTTGGGTGGTATTTGCGGGGGTGTCGAATCGGCTATTTTATATTTATAGCTTAAATTACAGCATGTTATTCTACGAATATTGTTGGCTCCCCCTCCGCCAAGATTCTTTTCCCATAATACCCGCATTAGCCAGTAATCCGAGAAAACCACAGGGGGTTCTCGGTTACTGGCTAATGCGGGTTTTCGGTTTTACTTTTCACACCTTGACCTTTTATGCAAAATCATTACATATGTAATGGAACAGGGGGAATAAACATGGCAGCAACAAACATCCAAGTCCGGGTTGACCCGGTACTCAAAGCCGAAGCGGAGCAGCTCTTTTCGGATATTGGGCTAGATATGCCAACGGCCATCCGGTTGTTCCTCAAGCAATCCGTTATCAACAACGGCATCCCCTTTTCGTTGGAGCGTGACCCCTTTTACAGCAGCAACAACCAAGCGCATTTGGCGCGGGTTGCCCAAGATTTGAGGGAAGGGAAAAACTGTTCTGCCCATGAACTGATCGAGGATTGATGTGCTTATCTGGCATGACACGGCCTGGGGCGATTATCTCTATTGGCAGACGCAGGATAAAAAGACACTGAGACGCATCAACCAGCTTATCAAGGACATTGAGCGCAACGGCAACGAGGGCATCGGCAAGCCTGAACCGCTGAAAGAGAGTCTCTCCGGCTTTTGGAGCCGCTGCATTGACGAGCGGCACCGTCTTGTTTATCGCGTTGATGAAGAGAGCGGCAACCAGATAGCCCAATGCCGGGGCCATTACAGCGATGAGTGACCTCGCGCTCCCCGGCCTTGTCTGGGGCTGTCCGGGGCTGTACGGGGATGTACGGGGATGTCTTGCTACATTGCCAAGGCAAGGGGGTAATCTTGGGGGTAAGATATATTGCCCATCTATAAATATTGTATAAATTCACCGTATTGAGCAATATATAAGAGGGCCAGGCGTGAGAGGAAGGCTGGGGCAGAAGCCTGCCGATTGAAGCGGCTATGCCGTGCCGCGCGAGGAGAAAAAGTTTTCCGGTGATTCTGGTATGGCGATGACACTGATGGAGTGCTTGTGCGCCATTCCCAGTGCCTCTTCCCGGTCAAAGAAGAGGGTTCCGCCTGCGTCAAAGGCCAGGCAGGCGTATTTATATTTTGCGAGCAGCTCTATGGTTGCCGCGCCGATTGAGGGCAGGTCGAGGCGGGTATCCTGGCCGGGTTTGACCACTTTTACTATGGTGCAGCCCGGGCCGCCCAGTTCCCCGGCGCGGGTGATGGTGGCGTCGGTGCCTTCAATGCCTTCCACAGCAATGACGATGCCGCTTCGCACTACCACGCATTGGCCGATATCCAGCGCGCCGATTGCTTTGGCTGTTTTGTGACCAAAGCGCACGTCTTCCCATATCTCGTCGTTCGGGGTGAAGGTGGTGAGCACGCCCGGAGCGCTGCGAAGCTCCGGCGCGAGAGTGTCTGGCGGTACCACGGTAATGCCGTCTGACTGCAATTCTTCCGCTACGGCCCGCAGAATCGCGTCATCGCCCATACTTCTATTTCCGACCAGTTTGAATATCAGCTTTGCCACGCGCAGGTCGGGCTTGATTTCAAGCGCCCTGGGTTTGCTTATTGCCCCGGCCATGCAGGCTTTTGTGGCCCCGTTTCTGGCGAAAAACTTGATCAGTTTGCCAAGCTGGCCAAGGTGGACCATGCGAAACACATCGGCTTCGGCCACAAGGGCGGGATCTGCATTGCCGTAGAAGCCGCAAATAACGACACGCATGCCGCGTTTGCGCGCTCCTTGGGCGACCAGAAAGGGGAATTGCCCAGACCCCGCCATGATGCCGATGGTTTCCATATGGCCTATTCCTTGACTTCGGAAGACTTGGCGACCGGGAGAACGCCCCTTGGGCTGGAGCGGACAAAATCCACAATTTCCCGCACTTCGCTGATGCCGGAAAATTCTTCTTCTGCCTTGTCCAGTGCTTCCTGGCGTGGCAGATCAGAGGCCCAGATAAGTCGAAAGGCGCTACGCACCGCGGTAATTGAGGCCGAAGGAAGGCCCAGGCGGCGCAAGCCGACAAGGTTTGGCCCGTGAATGCCCGCGCGGCTGCCCACAGCCATCATGTAGGGCGGCAGGTCCTGGGCGATGCCGGTCATCCCGCCGACAAAGGCGTGCCTGCCGATACGCGCAAACTGATGCACAGCGGAAAGACCGCCGACAATGGCGTGGTCAAAAAGCTGCACATGCCCGGCAAGAGTCGCTCCGTTGGACATGACAATATGATCGCCCAAAATGCAGTCATGGGCCACATGGCAATACGCCATGAGCAGGTTGTTGCTGCCGATGCGGGTCAGCCCGCCGCCGCCTTCCGTGCCTCTGTGCAGGGTGGTGAATTCCCGTATGGAGTTGTTGTCGCCAATTTCAAGCCAGGAGGCTTCGCCTGCGAATTTCAAATCCTGGGGAACGCCGCCTACAAGGGCATAGGAGTGCACGGTGTTTCCCTTGCCCATGCGTGTGTATTGCTTGATCGAGGCAAAGGCGTGAATCTGTGTGTTGTCACCGATGATAACGTCATCTTCTATCACCGCGCAGGGCCCCACGCTCACATTGGAACCTAGCTCCGCCTTGGCAGATACAAAGGCTGAAGGATGGATAGCGGCACTCATTAAAAATCACTCCTGGGAACTATGGCGGCAGTAAGCTCCGCTTCCGCAACGAGAACCCCGTCGACAGTGGCCTGCCCGCGCATTTTCCACAGCTGCATTTTTTTGCGCAGTAGTTCGCATTGCAGTTCCAGGCGATCGCCCGGCACCACCGGCTTTCTGAAACGTACTTTTTCAATGCCGGTAAAAAGGAAAATGGAATCACGGACCGTAGCGTCCTCCTGACCGGTTAACACCAGAAACCCGCCGGCCTGGGCGAGCGCTTCGACAATAAGAACGCCGGGCATAACCGGCAGACCGGGAAAATGGCCCTGAAAAAACGGCTCGTTGATGCTGACGTTTTTATAGGCGCGGACTATTTTGTTCGGTTCAAGTTCTATCACCCGGTCAACCAGTAAAAAAGGATACCGGTGCGGCAACAGTTCCATAATCCGCTGCACATCAAGCGTAAGGCCGGGGTTGGGGTTCTGTACGGACGGGGAGATCATTGTAGCTCCTTGAAAGGTTGCGTTTTGTCAGCGCCGGGGAGTGTCCCGGTTGCGCCGGGGGCTTATTGCGTTTCGTCTGGCCTGTTTGTCAGAAGCTGTTTGACGGCCTCGAGTTCCTTTTCAAGTTGTTGTACTTTTTTGTGTAAATCAGGCAACTTGGGGGCAAGTACAGTGGCTCGCATGTACGTCCTTGCATCCATGAAAGGGGAGCCGCTGCCGGTTACGCCGGGGGCGATATCTTTGGGCACTCCCGCTTGCGGGCCGATGGTCACATCATCACCAATGACAATGTGTCCGGCAATTCCGGCCTGACCGGCCATGGTTACCCGGTTGCCGACCTTTGTGCTCCCGGCAATGCCAACCTGAGAGATGATCAGGCATTGCTCACCCAACTCGACATTATGGCCAAGCTGGACAAGGTTGTCTATTTTGCTGTCTTTGCCGATACTTGTGGCCCCAAGCGTGGCCCGGTCAACGCATGAGTTGGCACCGACATCAACCCCGTCTGCCAGCGCGACGCTGCCGATTTGGGGTATTTTTTGCATCTTGCCGTCTATGCGCACAAAGCCGAACCCGTCTGTTCCCAAAACCGCCCCGGCGTTGAGTACACACCGCGAGCCCAGTGTGGTACCGGCCAGGACAACCGCGTTGGGGTATAGAATGCACGCTTCGCCAATAACACAGTCTTCCCCTACGTACACGCCGGGGAACAGCACGCAGCCTTTGCCAACGGTTGTTCCTGCGCCCACATGGGCATGGGGATGAATGGTGCAACCCTCTTCCACGGTTGCCTGCGGATGAATGACGGCGTGCTCGCTTATGCCGGAAAAGCTGCCCTGCTTGCGCACGAAAAAGGAAGCGGCATAGGCAAAGTCCCGATAGGGGTTGGAGCTTATCAGGGCGGTGGGTACGTCTTCGGCAAATTCTTCGGCCAGAATAACAGCAAGTGCCTTGGTATCGGCCAGGCAGTGCCTGTATTTCGGGTTGGATAAAAAGCTTATTTCCGTGTCGGATGCGTTTTCCAGCGTGTTGAGGCCGGAAAATTCCGCATCCTGCCCTTTGAGCCTCAGGCCGAGGCGACTTGCCAGTTCGGAAAGCAGCATGGGATCTCCTTTCTTCGTGCTATCTGCCAGAGCAATTACGCTTCAAATGCATAGCCGACGAGCAAGGCTCGCGTCTGGCCGCCGGGTTTTGAGGACAAAGCCTTGCGGGCAGTTCAGGCGCGAAATACTCCGGGTCGGGGGGAACCGACAGGCGGCTCCCCCTGCTCTTTTATCGGGCGCAAACTTCCGGCAGTCCGGGGTTGCTTATTTTTCTGTTGCTTCCGGCTTGAATTTTTTCCACTGGGCATTGGTTTCCGCTATCATTTCATCGGAAATATCCAGCTTGGGATCATAGTAAGCGGCGCTTGCAACGTTGAAGATGATTTGCAGGCCCTTGCGCGCGGCCAGTTCCTTGCTTGCCCGGTCCAGAATGGTATCAATGTTGCCCCGAACGCGTGCTTCATCGGTTTGCAGCAGGCGCAGGAAGGCTTCGGCCTTGTCCGTATATTCACGCTCTATTCTGCGAATATCTTCGGCTTCGGCTGCTGTTGGCTCCTTGTCCTGAAACTGGGCGAGTTTTTTGTCCAGTTCGGCACGCTCTTTTTGCAACTCATCCTTGCGGGCACCAAACTTCTTGTCCAGATCCTTCTTTACATCTTTCCAGGCGTCGCATTCCGTTGCGACCCTTTTCAAATCAATAAAGGCAAAATTGTCCGCAGCCAGGGCAAGGGGGGCAGACAGAAAAAACAGGGCCATGGCCGCGACAGCAAAAATACGCATATGTTCTCCTTTTGAGGTTGTTGACAGGGAAAAATACCAATCAGCAAAGGCTGTGTAGCGCATACGGGCCGTAAAGTCCACGCGGAACTTGGGCGGACAGCGGTTAGCGCATTTTACCATTGAAAATGTATACATGCTCTGCAAGGAGTTGTTCACAAATCCTTGCCTTGGGTTTGCCGTTACACGGCAAATCTCAAAGGTGCCCTGTTCTAACGAGTTTGGTGAGGACGTTTGAAAGGCAGCCGGGCCATGCCCGGGAACACCGCCGGGGAGTGCCCTTCCTGGCCTCGACATGGTCAGCTTGCCCCCCTTGCTTGCCGTTTTACGGCACCAGACTGGCTATTTCAGACCGGTACTGGACTATACCGCGTACAACGCCTTCGGCCTGGCGCTGGATAAACGCCTCATCGCGCAAGTTGGCGCAGTCCCTTTCATTGGAAATATAGCCAAACTCAACCAGAATGGCGGGCATGCGCGCGCCCATGAGCACATAAAAGGGCGCAGAGCGTACCCCGTTGTCAAAGGCGGCGAGCTTGGCGTTTTTGAGCCTGTTCAAAATACCGTTGTGCACGCATTTTGCCAGATGGCGCGATTCCTTGAGCTTTGTGCTGAGCATCAGGTCGGTCAAAATAAACTGCAAGTCGCTGATATTTGCGATGGAAACGCCGTTTTCACGCGCCGCGACAACGGCGGCGTCCTTGGAGCGGGCTTCGCTCAGATAATAGGTTTCCAGCCCGTATACAGTATTTTTGGGGTTGGCGTTTACATGAATGGAGACGAAAAGGTCCACG
>JAJDIC010000042.1 GCA_030266525.1 Desulfovibrio sp. OttesenSCG-928-G15
CGTTCCTCTCGGAACAAATCTCTGGTGGAGATGAGGGGGATTGAACCCCTGGCCTCCGCATTGCGAACGCGGCGCTCTCCCAGCTGAGCTACATCCCCGGAGTGAGAAGCCTTGTATACCGATTTTTTTCCGTATGCAAGGGGGAATTCATGGTGAAATGTTGTGCTGGTCCGTGCTTACTGCGGTTCGCGCAAAACCTTGGCGCATCTTGGGCAAACGTCCGGGTGCCCGCTGTCTGTGCCGAGTTCTGTGCTGTAAATCCAGCAGCGGCTGCATTTTTCACCGGCGGCTTTTGCGACGGTAATTTTCAGGTCCGGCACATCCTGGGCGCTTTGCGCATCCGCCGGGGCTTCCTCCAACGGCTTTATGGCGAACTGCGACACGATGAACAGCGCCCGGAGGTCTGTGCCCAGCGCTTCCAGGTCGCGCACGAGGGCTTTGCCCGCATACAGGGTTACCGTCGTGTCCAGGCCGTGGCCGATTTCTCCGGATTTGCGGAGCGGCTCAATGGCTTTGGTTATTTCCGCCCTTACGTCGAGAAGGGTTGTCCAGCGGGCGTTTTCCTCATCATCCAGCGAGAGCAGGGACAGGTGTTTTTCCGTCAGGGCGAACACGGTTTCCGCTTCGGGGCGCTGGTCTTTTTCCATATGTCCCAACGCTTCCTCGGCGGTGAAGGACAGAACGGGGGCCATGTCGCACAGGAGGATAAGCAGAATGCGCCATATGGCCGTCTGGGCCGAGCGGCGCTCAGGGCTGTTTGGAGCAGAGGCATACAGCCGGTCTTTGAGCACGTCCAGATAAAAGGCCGAAAGGTCGGTTACACAAAGGTTATGCAGGGTATGGAAAACCTTGTGGAACTCATAGTCCTGATAGGCTGTCTGTACGTCCGCGTGGGCGCGGCTGACCACGTCAATCGCATAGCGGTCAAGCGAATCCATTTTCGCTTCGGGCACGGCGTTTTCAGGAACGAAATCATACAGGTTGCCGAGCAGGTAGCGGCAGGTGTTGCGAATGCGCCGGTACGCATCCACCTGGCGGTTCAAAATTTCATCCGACATGCGGATGTCTTCGCGATAGTCCACCGAAGCCACCCACATGCGCAGGATTTCAGCGCCGTGTTTTTTGATCACCTGATCCGGCGAAATAACATTGCCTACGGATTTGGACATTTTCTTGCCGTCGCCGTCCACCACATAGCCGTGGGTGAGCACGGCCTTGTAAGGCGGCACCTGGCGCGTACCCATGGAGACAAGCAGGGAAGAGTGGAACCAGCCGCGGTGCTGGTCAGACCCTTCCAGATACATATCTGCCGGGAAGCGGCATTCGGGACGTTTTTCCACCACCGCCGCAAAGCTGGTACCGGAGTCGAACCAGACGTCGAGAATGTCGGTTTCCCTTTTGAACTTGCCGCCGCCGCAGTGGGGACAGGCCAAATCTTTGGGCACTACGTCTTCCAGCGGGGCTTCAAACCAGTAGTCACAGCCGGTGGGGTGCTTTTCAAAGCGTTCCGCCATTTCCTTGTTCCAGGCCGGATTGTGCCAGGCTTCTCCGCATGATTCGCACAAAAGGGCGACAATGGGCACGCCCCAGGTGCGCTGACGTGAAATGCACCAGTCCGGGCGGTTTTCGATCATGGAGAAAATACGCTCTTCCCCCCAGGCCGGAATCCAGCGCACATCCTTGCGGATTGCCTTGAGCGAACGGCTGCGCAGGTTGTTGGCCTCCATGGAAATAAACCACTGGGTCGTGGCCCGGAAAATAACCGGCTGCTTGCAGCGCCAGCAGTGCGGGTAGGAGTGGCGAATTTTTTCTTCCGTCAGAAGGTTGCCTACTTCCTTCAGTTTTTTAATCACCAGCGGATTGGCTTCAAACACGGTGTTCCCGGCGAAAAATTCCACGCTGTCCATGAAACGTCCGTCATCGTCAAGCGGCGAGAGAATTTCCAGATTGTTCTCCAGGCCCACTTCATAGTCTTCACGCCCGTGGCCCGGCGCTGTGTGAACTGCGCCCGTGCCTGCATCCAGCGTAACGTGCTTGCCGAGCACCACGGTGGAGTTGCGTTCATAAAAGGGGTGGCGGGTGACAAGACCTTCCAGTTCGTTGCCCTTGACTATGCTGATGGTTTCGGCGTTTACCCAGCCGAAAGTCTGGCGGCATTTTTCAAGGCGTTCTTCGGCCAGGATGTAATAGTCGCCTTCAACCCGGACCAGGGCGTAGTCAAAGTCCGGGTGCAGGGCAATGGCCATGTTGTCCGGCAGGGTCCAGGGCGTGGTGGTCCAGATTGCCAGCCAGGTGTGCCCCGGCTCGGCTTTTGGAAGAAATTTTTGCAGCCGGGGGTCAGTTACCGGAAACCGCACATAAATCGAGGGCGAGGTGTGGTCGTAGTATTCCACTTCCGCCTCAGCCAGAGCGGTGTGGCAGGAACAGCACCAGTGAATGGGCTTTTTGCTGCGCACAACCGAGCCTGCGGCCATGAAGTTGCCAAGTTCGCGCGCGGTGGCCGCCTCATAGCTGGGGTCCATGGATATATACGGTTTTTCCCAGGTGCCGAGAACGCCAAGGCGCTTGAATTCATCACGTTGGATGCCCACCCACTTGCCGGCATATTCACGGCAGATTTTGCGTACTACCGGGGCAGGCAGGTTTTTCTTTTTCTCGCCAAGCTCGTGTTCGACCTTCAACTCAATGGGCAGGCCGTGGCAGTCCCAGCCGGGCACAAACTCGGCCCGAAAGCCCTGGAAGTTGCGCGATTTGACGATAATATCCTTCAAAATTTTATTGAGCGCGTGACCAAGGTGCAAATGGCCGTTGGCATAAGGGGGACCATCGTGCAGCACAAACATGCCTTTGTCCGCCCCGGAAGCAACCATTTGCTTGTAGGTCCCGTTCTCATCCCAGCGCTTCACCGCTTCAGGCTCGCGCTGGGCCAGGTTCGCTTTCATGGGAAAGGAGGTTTGCGGCAGATTCAGGGTCTTTTTGTAATCTTTTTTTGTGGCATCGCTCATAAAACAGGCTCCGTATAATATGGACAAATCGTGAACCGAAAGCTTTGTGCCAAGACCGCTGCAAAGTCAAGTGAGGCCGATAAGGAAACAGGGATTTATTCCTCAAGGAAAATGCAAGACGGTTTTCCCATTGACATGCGCCGGGCACAGGTATACACATACACCCATGAACACGAACAAAGCCCTTACACACAACACACAGTGGTGGCGCTCCTTGTAAAAGGAGCCGTGGGGTTTTGCGCGTTCATCTGACCGGAGGGTCGGTCATATCATGCACACAGTCGCGGCAGTGGAAACTGACCGCGTTTTTTTGTGCTCTTTCCCTGCCGTGCCGGAATAGTCCGGCAACACCCCGGCACGGGGCTGTTCACAAAACAAGAAGCACATATTTCGTGCGCAGGAGTTTCCCATGCCCACAGCAAACGCAGTGACCAGAGAAAATGACCTTCTGTCCCTTGAGCGGGTAAAAAACGCCAAGCCCGGTTTCGGCCCGGATGCGGACGGCTATTTCGGACCATACGGGGGGACGCATGTGCCGCCCGCCCTGGTGCCGGTACTTACGGAGCTGACAAAGGCCTACATGCGGTTCCGGGACGATGCAGAGTTCCACAAGGAGCTTGACTATTACCTCAGCCACTTCTCCTGCCGGGCCACGCCGCTTTTTCGCTGCGACAACCTGACAAGGGAATTCGGCGGTGCGACCATTTATTTGAAGCGTGAAGACCTGAACCACCTCGGCGCGCACAAGGTGAACAACTGCCTCGGCCAGATTCTGGTGGCAAAGCGCATGGGCAAGAAGCGGATTATCGCTGAAACCGGTGCCGGGTCGCACGGGGTTGCCGCCGCGTCTGTTGCGGCTCTGATGGGCATGAGCTGCACGGTTTTCATGGGCGAGGAAGACATGAATCGCCAAGCCCCCAATGTGCAGCGCATGCGCATGATGGGCGCGTCCGTCGTATGCGTTACCGATGGTCAGCGCACCCTGAAAGAAGCTGTTGACGCCGCCATTGCCTCCTGGGCTGCCGACCCGGAAAGTTTTTATCTGCTCGGCTCCGCTGTCGGGCCGCACCCATATCCGCTTATGGTGCGCGATTTTCAATCTGTTATCGGCAAGGAAATACGCGAACAGAGCCTTGAGGCCGAAGGCCGTTTGCCGGACGCCTGTGTGGCCTGCGTGGGCGGCGGTTCCAACGCCATCGGCATGTTCCATCCCTTTATTGCGGACAAGAGCGTGAGGCTGGTGGGCGTTGAGCCGGGCGGCAAGGGGCATGCGCTGGGCGAGCACGCCGCAACCATGACCCACGGAACGCCGGGTATTGTACACGGCTTTGCCTCCTACCTTTTACAGGATGCCGAGGGCAACGTCGCCCCGGTGCATTCCATATCCGCAGGGCTTGACTATCCCGGCGTAGGCCCGGAACACGCGCTGCTCAAAGATTCCGGCCGGGCCGAATATGTGCTGGCGACAGACGCCGAAGCCGTGGACGCCTTTTTCACCCTGAGCCGGGCCGAAGGCATCATTCCGGCTCTGGAATCCGCCCATGCGCTGGCCCATGCCTTTAAAATGGCCCGGGCCATGCACAGGGACCAGTTTATCGTGGTGAACCTTTCCGGCCGGGGCGACAAGGACTTGTCTCAACTGGAAGCCTATATGCCTACCGCTTGAAGGAGCCGGGCGGGAAACGCCTGCCCTTTGACGGACAGGCCTCACGGCAGCGGTGCGCATCGCTGCCGTGATTTTTTTGATTTCCCGCCGGGGCTTTGCGCGTTATACTGCCCCCGGCTGTTGTGGTTATGGGCATTTTACTCTCGGGATGCAAGATATGGACGACAGGGTACGCATACTCTGCCTCGGTGACGTGGTGGGCCGCCCAGGGCGAAAAGTATTGGGGGACACCCTTTTACCCTTGCGGCGCTCGCTTGGACTGGATTTTGTTATTGCCAACGGCGAGAACGCTTCTGGAGGGATCGGCCTGACCGCTTCCGGCATGCGCGAACTTTTCGCCGCCGGGGTGGACTGTATAACCTCCGGCAACCACATCTGGCGGCACAAAGAAATTTTCCCCTTCCTGCACAATGAACCACGCCTGCTCCGACCGTATAACTACGGCGAAAGGGCGCCGGGAAAAGGCTTTACCGTGCTGGAAACGGCGGCGGGCTTTCGCATTGCCGTGCTGAACCTGATCGGTCGGGTGTTCATGGAGCCGGTGGACTGTCCCTTTGCCGCTGCGGACGAAGCCCTGGCTTTGCTGGCCGGACAATCCCCGGATTGCATTATTGTGGATTTTCACGCGGAAGCCAGCAGCGAAAAGCGGGCCATGGCCCACCACCTTGACGGGCGCTCCGGCGCCGTGCTGGGTACGCATACCCATGTGCAGACGGCGGACGCCTTTGTCAGCGCAAGCGGAACAGCCAGCCTGACCGACCTTGGCATGTGCGGGGTGGAGGAAGCTTCTGTTATCGGCATGTCCACGCAAAAAATACTCAAGCGCTTCACAACGTGCCTGCCACAGCCCTTTATTCCTGAAAAAGGCAATGCCACGCTGAACGGCGCGCTCATCGAAGTGGATAAAAAAACGGGAAAGGCCTTGTGCATTCTTCCACTAAGGGGTAATGGTCCTCAAATCCTTGCGCTTGTTGAACAGTGATGGGGTATTTTTTTTGTAACCGGATTGCGGCGTATGATACTTTATTCTGCGGTACTGTTGCTTCTTTTGGGCGGCGCTGTTGCGTCGCTTGTGCTTGGCGAACGCGAAAAAGCTCTGGATGTCGCATCCGGCTGCGTTCTGCTTTCCTCCCTTCTTGGTTTTCTGCTGTCTGTGTATCTGCTTTTCCTTGGTGAAGCGCAGGCGTTTACGGTTCCTGTCCCCTTACCACTCGGTACGTGCAGTTTTTCCGTTGACTCACTGGCCCTGGTGTTTCTTGTTCCGGTATTTTTACTTTCCGGGGCAAGCGCTTTGCTGCTTCCCGCCAGAATGCGTCTGCTCAGGCAGGAGTCGCCGCACAGCGTGCGCTATGGGCGGCACTGTTTTTTCTACTGTATTCTCGTCTTTGCCATCGTTCTGGTGCTCATGGCGGCAGACTCGGTGTTTTTCCTGATAAGCTGGGAGCTTATGTCTCTCACGCCCTTTTTCCTGATCAGTCCGGCTGACAGGAACAGCCGCGAGCGCCACGCAATGTGGATATATCTTGTCGCCGCACACCTTGGCGCACTGGTGCTGATTTACCTTTTTGCCAGCCTTTGCGCAGGGGCGGGCAGCACGGACTTTGCACTTATCGCCGCAAAAGCGGGCGAGGGGGGGCTTGGCATGACCGGGCTGCTTTTTGTGCTGGCCCTGGTGGGTTTCGGCGTCAAGGCGGGGCTTGTGCCCCTGCATATATGGATGCCGGAAGCTTACTCTTCCGCCCCCGGTCACGTAGCCGTGCTTTTGTCCGGCGCCATGGTCAACCTGGGCATTTACGGTATTGTCCGGGTTATCATGCTCCTGGGCATGGCCGAGGTCTGGTGGGCCTATACCCTGATGGGAGCGGGCGCTTTTTCCGGTATTCTCGGTATTTTGATGGGTTTGGCCCAGACCGATATAAAGCGAACTCTCGCTTACTCCAGCGCGGAGAATATGGGCATTGTGACCCTGGCTCTCGGCGCGGGGCTGCTGGCCGGTTCCAGCGGGGCCACGGAAGCCATGGCCCTTTTGCTGGCCGGGGCGCTGCTGCATATGTGGAACCATTCCATCTTCAAAAGCCTGCTGTTCATCAGCGTCAACGCCCTGAAAGAAAGCACGCATGATACGCACATTCACCAGCTTGGCGGTTTGCAAAAAAGGCTTCCCGTAACCGGCTCAAGCTTTGCGGTAGGTAGCGCGGCCATTGCCGGGGTTCCGCCGCTGAACGGCTTCATGAGTGAATTGCTGCTGTACATGGGTTTTGCCGTGGCCGCCTTTACCCTGCACGGGCAGGAAACCGCCTTTGCTTTCTGGGGCGCGTTTTTTATTCTTGGCTCCATATCGGGCCTGGCTGTGTTTACCTTTACCCGCACCTACGGGCTGGCGTTTTTGGGTGAAGCGCGCAGCCCGAGGGCTGTGGAAGCTGTGGAACCGGATAGGCTGATGCGCCGGGTTATGCTCGGCTTTGCCCTGCTGTGCTTTGTCGTGCCGCTTGTCGGTCCGGCGTTGTATTCCTTCATCGGCCCGGCTGTCGCCAGTCTTGCCTCGGCATTGCCGGGCTTGCCGGGCAGCCTTCCGGTCGCGCCTGCGGGGGTAGAGCCACTGGGCTGGCAGCTTTTATGGTGGTACGCCGCCTGCGGGCTGGGGGTGAGCGCGCTTGGCCTTGTTTTTTACCTGTACAGGCGAAAGCTGGTGCGTAAAAACGGCAGCAGCGAAAGCGAAACCTGGGGCTGCGGCTACCTTGCCCCTTCGGCACGTGTGCAGTATACGGCCGCTTCCTACTCGTACACCCTTACCGGCATGCTTGCCACGCTGGTGCGCAGCCGCGTGGACGCACCGGTATTTACCGATTTGTTCCCCTCGTTTTCCAGAGCCACGGTAGAAACGCCGGACTGGCCGACCCTTGTGTGGGAGCGCGTGCTGTTTCGCCCTGTCATGCGGCTGTGTGAAGCTGGCAAGGTTTTTCAGTCCGGTCTGGTCAACATATACGTCCTGTATATCGTAATCGCCCTGGTGGTTGCGTTGGTCTATGCCCTTGAGGGGGCTGCGTGATGGATATGCTTCTTTCTCTGACAAGCGTACTTGTCGCCTGCGCTCTGGCTCCGCTGCTTTCCGGCATTATCAACCGGGTCAAGGCCTGTGTGGCAGGCAGGCAGGGCAGGCCCATTCTGCAACTGTACTACGATCTGGCGAAGCTTTTGCGCAAGGCTCCGGTGTATTCCGTCACCACAACCTGGTTTTTCCGGGCAGCAGGGCCCGCCGGTGTGGCCGTGGGGATAGGGGCTTTGCTGCTGATGCCTTTCGGGCCGATCACGTCTGTTGTCAGTTTTTCCGGCGACTTTATTTTGCTGGCCGGTTTTTTTGTGCTGGCCCGCTTTGCCCTCATTCTTGGCGCGCTGGATACGGGAAGCGCCTTTGAAGGCATGGGGGCCGCGCGCGAGGCCCTGTTTTCCGCCCTGGCCGAGCCTTTGTTCCTTTTGTGCCTGCTACTCCTGAGTTACCACCGGCAAAGCATGGACCTGGACGGAATGTTCAATGTTCCTGTTATTGCTTCCTGTACGACCGACTGGCCTTTTTACCTGATGCTTGCGCTGGCCTTTTTTTTGTTGCTGCTCATGGAAAATAGCCGCATTCCCGTTGACGATCCCAATACCCACCTTGAGCTGACCATGATCCATGAAGTGATGATTCTGGACCACAGCGGGCCGGACCTTGCGCTTCTGGAGTATGCGGCCTCGCTCAAGCTCTGGGTGTTCAGCCTGCTTGTTTCCAGTGCGCTTCTGCCTGCCCTGGCCGCGATACTGTGTGCAGCCGGTATTGTGACCGGGGGGAAAAGCGAAGTCGCCCCGCTGGCCAATGTGTTGTTATTGCTGCTGCTCACCGGCTTGTGCGCCGTTATGGTAGGCTTTATGGAGTCGCTCATGGCACGTTTTCGTATGGAGCGCGTGCCGCAAGTGCTGACTGTGGCTGGCTGTTGCATCTGCCTGTCGGCAATGCTGGTGTGGAGGTAGCAAATGACCGGAGCTGCCGCCTTTTCTGACTGGGTTCAAGCCGTTCTCGGTCTGATAATCATGACCGACTTCAGTTTGCTGGTTGCAGAGCGCCAGCGCCTGAGTATCCGTCTTATCGGCCTGCAAGGCATGATTCTCGGACTTTTGCCGCTTCTCGTGCACAATGGTGAAGTGGATACGCACCTGATAGTCGTGACCTGTATCTTTTTCGGCATCAAGGGGATTTTGTTGCCCTATCTGCTCAGGCGCACCTATTTGCAGCTTCCCCCCCAGCCACCTAGTCGCCCTTACCTTGGCAACTCCATGAGCGTACTGGTGGGCCTTTTGGGGCTGGTATTTTCCTTCTGGCTCGGCTCTCGCCTGGAAACCACGGCCAACGTGCTGTTCCCTCTGTTTTTTCCACCGGCCTTTGCCACCATTTTTGTCGGGTTGCTGCTGATTGTCGCCAGGCGCAGGGCATTATCGCAAATGTTCGGTTACCTGGTGCTGGAAAACGGCATTTACCTGCTGGGCGTACCCATGGCCCAGAATGACGCCCTTTGGCTGGAACTGACCGTTTTGCTGGATATTCTGGTAGGCGCGTTTGTCATGGGCATTGCCATATATCACATCAACCGGGCGTTTCACTCAACAGACGTGGACCACTTCGCCAGCCTGAAGGACTAGCGCATGTTGTACGCTCTTTTGCTTTTGCCGTTGGCGGCGGCCATTCTTTCCTGGTTCATCCCGGCGGATTCGCCCAGGCGTCTGCTGTTGCTCGGCGCTTCCGGCCTAGAGCTGTGCCTTGCTCTGGCTACATGGCTTGCCCCGCCCGTGCCCGCGCTTGGGGGGCTGCTTTCTCTGGATGCTGCGGGACATCTGGTGCTGAGTACTACCTGTGTGCTGTTTTTTGCCGCATCCGTATATGCCTTTGCCTACCTCAAGGCGGAACAATCGGGCGCGCGAACAGACTTTCAGCAGGGCTTGCATTTTTCCAACGCGCCTGAGGCCACGTTTACCGCCTGTTTGCTGCTTTTTCTTTTCGCGTCCGTGCTGGTGGCCTGCACCAGGAATTTCGGCCTGCTCTGGATTGGCATCGAAACCACTACCATTGTCAGCGCCCCGCTTATTTATTTTCACCGGCACCAACGCTCTTTGGAAGCCACCTGGAAATACCTGCTTATCTGTTCGGTGGGCATAGCCCTTTCGCTTATCGGCAACCTGCTGCTGGACGTTTCCATGCAGCACCCCGGCGGGATGAATACCGACATGGATGTGGACGCGCTACTCACCAACGTGCGCTTTGCCCACCCGGAATGGTTCAAGGCGGCCTTTGTGTTCCTGCTTATCGGCTATGGCACGAAAATGGGCATCGCGCCCATGCATACCTGGCTGCCCGACGCGCACAGTGAGTCGCCCTCGCTCGTTTCTGCGCTACTCTCCGGCTCACTGCTCAACTGCGCCTTTCTGGGTATTTTCCGGGCCTATGAAGTGGGCGTTGCCGCGGGAATGGCGGATTTCATGTCCAGCCTGGTCATGGCCTTTGGCTTCTTGTCCATGCTGGTCGCCGCGCTGTTCATTATCGGCATGGGCGACTTCAAGCGCATGCTGGCCTATTCAAGCGTGGAGCACATGGGCATTTTGCTGATTGCGCTGGGCGTAGGCGCAGAGGCGGTCAAGGGCGGCATGTTGCATATGATTGGCCATTCGCTGGTCAAAGCAGCCATATTTTTGCTGGCGGGCAATATTCTTGCGAAATATCACACAAAATCCAGCCATGACGTTACCGGTTTGCTTCGGGTAATGCCGCTGACCGGTTTTTTGTGGCTATCAGGCATTATTGCCATTACCGGCTCGCCGCCGTTCAGCGTTTTTATCAGCGAATTCACCGTGTTGATCGGCCTTCTTAAAGGCGGGTTCCCGCTTTTGGGCGGGGTGTTTCTCCTGCTGCTGGGCGGCATCTTCGTGGGCATGATTACGCCTGTTCTGCGCATGTGCAAGGGCAGGGCACCCCACGGTGTTGAGCCGCTGGTGAAGGAAAATCCGCTTTTCATTGCCCCGTCCGCATTTTTGTTGGCTGTCGCGCTTTTTTTGGGGCTTTGCATGCCAAGGGGCTTTGACGCCGCTCTGGAAGCGGCGGCGGCGCTGGTGCTGCGCTAGATGGGAGCATTGTACCATTGAAAATGTATGCATGCTCTGCAAGGATTTGTCCGCAAATCCTTGCCTTGGGTTTGCCGTAGGCGGGCTTTGCCCGCCGTTAAGCGCAAACCTTAAAGCTGCTCTGCTCTAAGATATGCAATTTCGCAATCTGTAATCCGTAGGCGCGCATGCTGCCAGGTACGCTCAAGTAATACATATCCCCAGAGGATTCGGTATGGAAAGTTCAGACACACGGCAAGAGCGACAGGAAGATGATTTGCGGGCGCTCCACCTGAAAAACGGCGCTTGCGCTCCGGTTGACGCTGTGCCTGTACACGCCTTCACTTCCTTTGTGTTGTGGCTGACGGCCGCCATACGCTCAGGCGGACGGGTTGCCTCGTTTTTCGCTGTGCCGCACACGTCCTTGTCGGGTAAACCGGCAAACCTCGCCCCGGAGCAGCCGCACAGGATTTTCGCCGTGCTGGCCGATGATCAAAAAGGGCGCATCAGCCTGGCCGCAACCGATGTGGCCGGGCAATACCCCTCGCTCACTCGCCGTATTCCGGCGCTGCACCTTTTTGAAAGAGAAATTCATGAACAGTACGGCATTGTCCCCGAAGGCCACCCCTGGCTGAAGCCGGTGCGTTTTGACAGGCCGGACGGACCCAAAATCGGGATGATGGATTTTTACCGGGTGGAGGGCGAGGAAGTGCACGAAGTGGCTGTCGGCCCCATTCACGCGGGGGTGATTGAATGCGGCCATTTCCGCTTCCAGTGTCTGGGTGAAGAGGTGTTGCACCTGGAAATATCGCTGGGCTACCACCACAGGGGTTTGCAAAATCTGTTGCAACAGGCGCCGGACAAGCGGACCTTGCCGCTTATGGAAGCCGTGGCCGGGGACTCCACAATCGCCCACGCCTGGGCATACTGCACCATAGTGGAAGCCCTTGCTGACCTGCCGCTATCGCCCAGGGGGCAGGTCATACGCTCTCTCGCTCTTGAACTGGAGCGTCTTGCCAATCATACGGGCGACATGGGCGCTCTGTCTGGCGATGTGGGCTTCTTGCCTTCATCCTCTTATTGCGGGCGTCTTCGCGGCGACTGGCTGAACATGACGGCCCTTTTGTGCGGAAGCCGCTTCGGTCGTGGGCTGGTGGTTCCCGGCGGCACAGCCTTTGACCTTGATGTCGAACTCGTGCAGGAGTTGAAAAAGCGCATTGCGGCTACGGGGCGTGATGTGCTGGGGGCTATTGCCCTGGGTTGGCATTCGCCTTCGGTTATGGCCCGCCTTGCGGGAATAGGCACGGTGCCTGAGGAAACAGCCGTTTCGCTGGGGCTTGTGGGCTTGCCCGCAAGGGCCTGCGGCCTGCCCATAGACGCGCGGCACAGCCACCCGCTTTCCGGGCTGCCGCTTCCCCCGGAGCTTGTTCTAGGTGATTCTGGCGACGTGCGCTGCAGGGCAACCGTGCGCCACAAGGAGATTGCCCGTTCCGTCTCTTACGCCAAGCGCATGGTCACGGAATATTTTGATGATGACGACAGCCGGGCCAGACCGCGCAACAGCAAGATCGCGCCCATGGGCGACTCCATTTGCGTGTGTCTGATGGAAGGCTGGCGCGGAGAAATCTGCCACACGGCAATTACGGACTCGCGTGGCTCCTTTCTGGCCTACCGGGTTGTAGACCCTTCGTTTCACAACTGGATGGGGCTTGCCGTGGCGCTTCGCGGGCAGGCAATTTCGGATTTTCCGCTGTGCAACAAAAGCTTCAACCTGTCCTATTGCGGGCACGATTTATAAGGGGCTAGCCGTGCTGGACGTTTTTATAGAGCGCCTGCGCCAGAAAAAAAGAACGGTTCCCTATCCGGCAAAGCTGCCGTCTCTTCCCGCACGCTTTCGGGGGCGTCCTTTTATTGACAGTGCCTTGTGCCGGGGAAAAACCGAAGGTTGCACCGCCTGTTTTGACGCCTGCCCGATTGGCGCGATACAGAGGGAAGACGATCTGCCCGCCCTGGACATGGGCGTATGCACCTTTTGCGGTCAGTGCGCTAAGGCCTGCCCGGCCGGTGCGCTGGTATTCACCAACGATTGGCGGCTCGGCTCCACGGACCGGCAGGCGCTGGTGATACGACCGCAAGGCTATCCTCCTGGAAAAAGTGGGACGGTTGTGCAGTCCTATCCTGAAAAGAAGGACAGGGCTTTTTTGTTGCCGGAGTTGCCAATCGTCGCTCCGGAGGGGACGGCGGGACTTTTTTCTAAGTCGTTCAGGTTGCGGCAGGTTACGGCTGCCGGGTGTGGAGCGTGCGAGGCCGATCTCAACGTGCTTGCCACGGTAGTGTTTGATATTGCGCGTTTCGGCATGGATTTTGTGGCTTCGCCGCGTCATGCGGACGGCCTTGTCCTCACCGGCCCTGTGCCGGAAAACATGCGCGAAGCGCTGGTAAAGTGCCTTTACTCCATGGCCGAGCCGCGTTTTGTATTGGCTGTGGGCGCTTGCGCCATTTCAGGCGGGCTGTTCCGGAGTACGCCCGGAAAAGAAAACCCGACCGGGGCCGAAGGCTGTGCGAATATTGTCGCGCCTTCCCTGTATATTCCCGGCTGCCCGCCCCATCCCTACACTTCGCTCGATGCCTTCCTGCGCTTTATCGGCAGGAAAGTACCCGCGCTTTCGTAAGTTTTTTCATACTCAGCCCATACCAAAAGGAACGCGGTATGCCGCAAAGCGATATGATTGCCCAATCCATACTTCAAGCCCTGGATGTTGTTGTTTTGCGCCGCGTGGGCGAACGGGAGTACGAACTTTTCGGCAAGGTGCCCGAATATTATCTGCGCCTTTTTCCGCCGAGTGCGGGGCGGCCCTGCGCCGCACCGTGGGGAACGTCAGAGGCTTTGCGGTTTTTTCTTGGCGATGCGGAAACATTTTTCGCAGGCAATACCAGCGGTTTTTTGCCGTCAGGCGTGTGGATGGAAGAGGGGAGCGGGGCGGGCGTGGTCCCGCTGACCGCGACCGCCATGTGCCTCGGCCCGGAGCGGGTAATCGTGCTGCGGCGGCTCAGTCACGAAATCGTGGAAAAGCAGCGCCAGAACTCCGGGGCACCAGCCACCGCCCAAGTGGAAGCTCCCCCCGCTCCCACGGAAGAAGCCCTTGTCATGGATGCGCTTACGTCGCTCTATTCCGGAGAAAGCTTCGTTCGCTTGCTCCAGAACGAAACAGCCCGGAGCGCAGGAGAACTTTCTCTGCTCTTGGTAGATGTGGACGGCCTGAAAGCCATCAATACCATACACGGTTCACAGGTAGGCGACACTGTGCTGGCTTCGCTCGGAGCGTTGCTGCACAACCAGCTGAGAAGAGGCGACATCTCCGCCCGCTACAAGGGCGGCACCTTTGGCATTATGGCTCTTGATACGCAAGGCTACCAGACTATACGCCTGGCTGAAAAACTCCGGTTAGCCGTGGAGGATCATACAAGCGCCAAGCTGCCCCCCATAACCGTATGTATCGGCGGTTCTGCCCACCGCAAGGGCGAAAGCAGCGAAGCCCTGCTGGAGAGGGCAGAAGCCGCACTGGATGAAGCAAGGACAAGCGGGAAGAACAGGGTGCGGGTAAAGTAAGGGCGAGTGTGAGGGCCGACAGGCTGGAGTGTTGGTAAACAGAGCGGGGAAGCGCTGTTTTTTCGTCTGGCAAGACGCGCGTCCCGTTTTTCAGGGGACCGGGCTCTTCGGTCCTGCCCCCTGAAAAACGGGACGCAGCAATGTAATCCGGATGGAAATCAACGTTTCCCGGAGCAGCCGAGGACGTTTTTAATCTTGTGCTGCACCATGTTTTTGACCGCTTCACGGGCGGGCTTCAAGTAGGCGCGCGGGTCAAAGTCGCAAGGGCTGTCGTGGAAGTGCTTGCGAATGCTTGCGGTCAGGGCCAGGCGAATGTCGGTATCAATGTTGATTTTACACACGCCCATGGTAGCGGCCTTGCGCAGCAGTTCTTCGGGAACGCCCTTGGCCCCGCCCACCTGGCCGCCGTATTCGTTACACATGGCTACAAACTCCTGGGGCACGCTGGAAGCGCCGTGCAGCACGAGCGGGTAATTCGGCAGTTTGTTGCTGATTTCTTCGAGTCTCGGAAAATCCAGCTTGGCGTCGCCTTTGAACTTGTATGCGCCGTGGCTGGTGCCAATGGCAATGGCCAGCGAGTCGCAGCCGGAGCGCTCAACAAACTCCACGGCCTGATCCGGGATGGTGTACACGGTTTTTTCGGCTACCACGTCATCTTCCACCCCTTCAATGCGACCAAGTTCCGCTTCAACCCAGACGCCCCGGTCATGCGCGTATTCCACCACTTTTTTGGTGACAGCGATGTTTTCTTCAAAAGGCAGGTGCGAGCCGTCAATCATTACGGAAGTAAAGCCGCCGTCAATGCAGGCCTTGCACAGATCAAAGTCCGGGCCGTGGTCAAGGTGCAGTACAACAGGCAGGTCAGAGTCCATCAGCGCGGCTTCAATAAGCTTCACAATATAGTTTTGCCCGGCGTATTTGCGGGCACCGGCAGACACTTGCAGAATAAGAGGGGAGTTCTCCTCGGCCCCGGCCTGCATGATGCCCTGGATGATTTCCATATTGTTCACGTTAAAAGCGCCGACGGCGTAACCTTCTTTGTATGCTCGCTCGAACATTGCCTTGGGGCCGGTCAGGGGCATGGGGGTATCCTCCTCGGGATGGAAAGAGTTCTATTCCAGTTTTGCCGGGTGGGTACACGCGTAAAGGCGTGTGCTTCAACCGGAATTACAGCAGTACGGGCAGGGGTCTGACGGGTGGCTGCGGGCCGTTTGTCGGTAGCCCTGTTGCCGGGTAGCCACGATAAAGCCCGACGTTCATTACCATACTATAGAACCGACCGCATGTGAACCGTCCTACCGGCAAAAATACTGCGGCCTGAAGTGGTTCCGACGCAGGACCTTGAGAAGCTGCGGCGTTTTACGCTACGAGGTTTCGGGCTTCACTAGAAGTGGTCCCGGGGCTTTATCCGGCCTGTTTTTTTCCAGTTCGGTGCGCAGTACTTCCAGGGTGTTTTTGTCGGTAAAGGCAAATTGCAGGGGGGTAAGCGTGGCCCAGCCCTCGTCAAGCTGCCCCTTGTCCGAACCTGGAGAGACTTTTTCCGGGGGAATGGCTCCGCGCATCCACCAATAAGGCCTTCCGCGCGGGTCTTCGCGTTTTTCATACCAGTCCCGCCAAAGAGCGGAGGTTTGCGGACAAAGGCTCAGGCCCTTGAACTCCTCGACAGGTATGGCGGGAAGGTTCAGGTTCATCACCCTGCGCGGCGGGATATCCTGCCAGGGAATGCGTGAAAGAACCCCCACGGCATAGCGGGCGTGTTCTGCCAGGTTCACGGAATGAAAGGAGTCGTAGGAAACCGCCAGAGAGGGAAAGCCCATGTGGGCGGCTTCGGTGGCGGCGGCCACTGTGCCGGAATACAGAATGTCAGGGCCGACGTTCGCGCCGGAGTTGATGCCGGAAACGACCATGTCGGGCTTTTCCTTGATTAGCTCGGTAATGCCCAGCTTGATACAGTCGGAAGGGGTGCCGAAAACGCCATAGCCTTCAAAGGAATCTTCCTTGACGTATTTTACCCTGAGCGGGCTGGCTATGGTAATGGCGTGGCCCACGGCAGACTGTTCGGCCATCGGGGCGACAACCCTGACCATATGTCCGGCCTCTTGCAGGGCGCGGTACATGGCCCGAAGCCCGACAGCGTGGATACCGTCGTCATTTGTGAGAGCTATAAGCATGATGCTCCTCCGCGGGGGTATTTCTATCCGTGTTCCTTTGAGATACTACGAAAAATAAATGGATGCACAGTAAGGATTTGTCTGCGAATCTTTGCCGGGTATCTGTCGCAGTTTTTTTGTTCTGTTCCAGCCGCAAATACGCCGACTGCAACTTCCGAACGGTATTCTACACCAAGATGGAAGAATTGGCAGCAGCTACGATAAATTTTTCTGGAGAACCGGGCAAGAAATTCGGCTGTGCAAGCGTTGATTTTTCTGTGGCGGTTTTGTCCGATGGGGCAGTAGCGGACGTTTGAACAATCAAAATCGTTGCCAAAGCGAAAAACAGGAATTATATATGGCGAGATATGCGTTACCATAGGCATACCATTTTGCTTCGCCCTTCTGTTATATCGGGCTTTATATATATCGCGCCTTCTCGAACGGGGGCGGTTTATTTGTGAGGATGCTGTGACACAAGTCGCCGAAAAACCAACTATCCTGGTAGTAGATGATACGCCTGACAATATTACATTGCTGTGCTCCCTGCTCGGTGATCAATATCGCAACAAGGTTGCCACAAACGGGGCCAAGGCGCTGAAAATCGCCCATGCAGAGCCGCACCCGGATCTTATCCTGCTGGACATCATGATGCCGGAGATGGACGGCTATGAAGTGTGCCGCCGTTTGAAGGAAGACACAAACACGGAAAATATTCCGGTAATATTTCTGACCGCCAAAACCCAGGAAGGGGATGAAACCAAAGGCTTTGAACTGGGTGCGGTGGATTATATAACCAAGCCCATTGTCCCGCCAATTCTTATGGCCAGAGTACACACCCACCTCGCCCTTCGCGACGCCAGAAAGTTTCTGGAACAGCAAAACGAGGTGCTTGAAGAACAGGTGGAAGAACGCACGCGCCAACTGGCCGCGCTGCAGGATGCCATTATCATCGCCATGGCTTCTCTGGCGGAAACAAGAGACAACGACACCGGTCATCATATTCGCCGTACACAGCATTACGTTCGCGAGTTGGCCCTGTGTCTTAAGCGGCAGCCCAAGTTTTCCGAAATCATTGACGACGACTTTGTGGCTATCATCTATAAAACCGCACCGTTGCACGATATCGGCAAGGTGGGTGTGCCGGACCGCGTCCTGCTCAAACCCGGGCGTCTTACGGAAGATGAATTTGAAGAAATGAAGCTGCACACAGTGCACGGGCGCGACGCCATCATCACGGCGGAAAAAAGCATGGAAGCCCCTGTAAGTTTCCTGATTACCGCGCGCGATATTGCATACTGCCACCATGAAAAGTGGGATGGAACCGGCTACCCTCAGGGTCTTGCCGGGGAAAGCATTCCCCTTCCGGCCAGGCTTATGGCGATTGCAGACGTGTACGATGCGCTTATCACCAAGCGTATTTATAAGGACGCCATGCCCCACGAAGAGGCGGTCAAAATTATCGAAGCCGGTCGCGGCACCCATTTTGACCCGGACGCGGTGGACGCTTTTTCTGAAATCAAGGAAAAGTTCGACTCCATTGCCCGGCAGTTTGCAGAAGAAGAATAGAAACGGCCTTCGCAACCGTTTGCCACGCAAGCGGTTGCGAAGGTTTTTTGCTATTTGTCCTGCCTTTTTTCAAAATAATGAAAAAACCGCTTGACGCGAGTATGCTTCTCGGAGCATAGTGCTTTTCCCGCACGACGGAGGGGCTTCGTCTGCGGGGTATTTGCCCCGG
>JAJDIC010000043.1 GCA_030266525.1 Desulfovibrio sp. OttesenSCG-928-G15
CATCTGTTACCATAACTTCCGAAACAGATATAGCCGTTTCAATCTGGTCGCGTTCCGAGTCTGGAATATCGGCAAAAAATGATACCGTGGCCTGCAGCAGATTGCGTTGGGAGAGAATGCCGACCATTTCGCCTTTGGAGGTAATGACAGGCAGGTGCCTGATGCGCTCATTGTGCATCATCTCTTTTGCAGTTTTCAGAGAATCGTTCGGTCTGAGTGTTATCGGGTTAATGCTCATAATGTCGGCGACGCAAAACATGCTATGTCCTTGTATAACAATCTAACATTGAGTTGTTGGCTCGTCGGCGGCGGGCGGGCGTACCTTTTTCAGGATAAGCATCTGCACGGAATCAGAAATGGTATTGAAAGGAGTGATTTTCACCATATTTGTGCGGCATGGGCAAAGCAAATAAACACGCAACAGCAGGTCATTTTTTCCGTAAAACACCCTACGAAAGTACACAGGGCAAATACCCGTTTCTTGCTACAACCAACGGTTTGAGAGTGACATACAACAGGCAATATTACAAGATATGATTGTTTCGTATGGATTTGAGTTATTGACAGTGCGCACTTGGTGTGCAAAAAATATCTGTTTGTTTGCTGACAGCTATTTCGCGAAACTCTCGAACATCCGAGCTTCTTTCCACCACGCAGCAGGGCGCCTTATGGACACGTTTCAAATCAGCCGTGACCGGATGGTTCGCGAGCAACTCGCCAGCCGGGGCATTACCGATGTCAAGGTGCTCTCTGCCATGCGCAAGGTGCCAAGGCATCTTTTTGTGGAAGATGCCCTCTACGGCAGGGCCCATGAAGATTCACCCCTCCCCATCGGCTACGGGCAAACTATTTCCCAGCCCTATGTGGTAGCGCTTATGTCGCAGTTGTTGCAGGCGACTCCGGGTATGCAGGTGCTGGAAATAGGCACCGGCTCCGGTTACCAGGCGGCGGTGCTTTCTGAAATGGGACTTGAAGTCTATTCTGTGGAACGGTTGCGTGAACTGTATTCCCGCACAAGTGCCTTGTTGATGCGCCTCAAGTACCGCACCATCCGCCTGAAGCTGGCGGACGGAACGGTCGGCTGGCCGGAATCGGCCCCTTTTGACCGGATTATCGTCACAGCCGGAGGCCCTTCTGTGCCGCCGCCGCTGGTGGAACAGCTTGCCGATCCCGGTATCATGATTATTCCTGTTGGTGAAGAGCGCAGAGGGCAGCGTCTTGTCCTTGCGCACAAGGACAACGGCCAGGTCACCCGGCATGACTGCGGAAACGTGGCCTTTGTGGACCTGGTGGGCAGCCACGGCTGGTAACTCATACATTTCACTAGGAGAGATATTTAATGTCAGATAGTCCTTTTGAACAAGCTCCGGCGCAGGGTGAGCCTTGCGCTACCCGCTCAACCTGCGCAAGCGCGGGAAAAGACGGCTCCGGCTGTTCTTCATGTTCTTCACGCTCTGGTGGCGCTGACCCCTTTGCTGCCCAGGATGCGCAAATTTCACAAACTCTCGGTCATATCAAAAACACGCTTTTTGTCATGAGCGGCAAGGGCGGGGTGGGTAAAAGCTCTGTAGCCGTAAACATAGCCGTTGCCCTTGCCTTGAAGAATTATTCCGTGGGTATACTTGATGTTGACATTCACGGCCCCAGTGTGCCCAATCTTCTGGGCCTCGGCTATGGACTGGAAATGGACGAAGAGGGCGAAAAGCTTATTCCGGCGGAATATTTGCCCAATCTGCACGTCATTTCCATGGACTCGCTTCTGCAAAACAAGGATACGGCCATTTTGTGGCGCGGCCCCAAAAAAACCGCAGCCATCAGACAGTTCCTTTCCGATGTACAGTGGGGTGATTTGGACTTTCTGGTTATCGACTCCCCCCCCGGCACCGGCGACGAACATCTGACCATTCTCAAAACCATTCCGGACGCCCAAAGCGTCATGGTCACAACTCCGCAGGAAATATCTCTTGCCGATGTGAGAAAGGCCATCAACTTCCTGCAACATGCCAAGGGGCGAGTTCTGGGAATAGTGGAAAACATGAGCGGGCTGACCTGTCCGCACTGTGGCAAGGACATTCCGCTGTTTAAAAAAGGCGGCGGCAAATTGCTGGCTGAAAAATACGCCATCCCCTTCCTTGGGGCCATTTCTCTGGACCCCATAACCGTGGTTGCGGCAGACGCCGGAAAACCGGTTGTGCTGATGGAAGAAGATTCTGTCGCCAAAAAAGATTTTATGGCCGTGGCCGAAGCCATAGCTGACGCTACGCAAAAAAACGCGGCGGTACTCTTGCCGGAACCTGTAGAGGAAGACGATTAATCCCTGCCTGAGCGCTGGTCTTGCAGGATACACTGGGAGCGCAAGGAGGGGGGATACGCAAAAAGGCTTCCGGACGAAGGTTTTGAACAGCGGAGCCATGGCATGAACAGCCCCCATTGCACTGTAGGTGTTTCTTGCGTATTATTACAGAGTTGTCCTTGCATTCGGTTGTTGTGGTATTTTCCTTACCTGGTATTCCAAACGGCGTTGCGCCGGAGTAGCCCTTGACATGAAATGGCTCAATCTGCCCAATCAGCTTACCATCAGCCGAATTGCTTTTGTGCCGGTTATTGTTGTGCTGCTTATGTTCCCCGGCAAGCTGACCTGTTTTTTGGCGGGCCTTTTTTTCGCAATAGCGGGCTTTACCGATCTTGTTGACGGGTATCTGGCCCGCAAGGACAACCAGATTACCAGCCTGGGCAAGTTTTTGGACCCGCTGGCCGATAAAATGCTGGTCAGTTCCATTCTGATCATGCTGGTGCAGCTGTCCTGGATTCCGGGCTGGGTTGCCATTGTCATCATTTGCCGGGATATCATGGTAAACGGGCTTCGGGCCGTTGCCTCCGACGAAGGCGTTGTCATTCCCGCCGATCGCTACGGCAAAATCAAAACCGTCCTGCAGCTTGTCGCCCTGGAGCCGCTTATTTTGCACTATCCCTGGCTCGGCATTCCCATGCATGAAATAGGGCTTGTGTTGCTGTATATTTCCCTGCTGATGACAGTGTTTTCCGCCTGCAACTATTTTTGGGCGTTTTATCGCGACTGGGTGGCCAACAACCCGGCCACGGGAGAAAAAGGTTCCGGCGATGGGCAATGATATCCTTGGCATACGGCTTCGCAATTGCCTGGCGACCATTTTGGAGATGGAAGATTCTCTGGACCAAACCCCGCTCGGCCCGGCCCTGCATGATGAATTTGCTATTCTCAAAGATGTGATGCAACGGCTTGAAAACGCCGTGGTGGAAGAACAGGACGTGTGCCGTATTGAAAAGGCGACCGCGCGCTTCCTGGCGGAATTGAAAGACACATTGGGCGAAACCGTCACCGGCGGTGAGTCTGTTCGCGGACTTTTGCAATAACAGTATGCTTGCCCGTCGTCTTATATTTGTCGTTTCCGTTTTGTTGAACCTGGTTCTCGTGTACAACCTGGTGTGGGGAGAGCGGGGCACTATCGCCTATAAAAGGCTGAAAGCGCAGAGCAGCGATCTGGAAGAAAAAATTCGTCAGGTCGGTGAAAGTAATTTGGAGTTGAGCAAGGAAATTCGTTTGCTTCAATCAGATGAAAAGTATATTGAGAAAAATATTCGTAACCGCTTGAACTTTGTAAAAAACAACGAAATCTTGTACATATTTCCCGACAAGCCCAAAGAAGCGCACCCAGGGGAGTTGCCGCATGAAGCAGAAAATTGAGTGGTACAGGGAAGTTCTGGATCTGGAGCCCGGGTCCAGAGTCTTTTTCCCTCTGGCAAAGCTGCTGGCCGCCAACGGGCAGACATCTGATGCCATAAGCACTCTGCGCCAAGGGCTTTTACGCCACCCCGACAATGTTGAAGCCCGGTTGTTGCTTGTTGAGCTTTTGTACCTGCAAGATGACGATGCGGGCGTTCAGTCTGAAATCAACCACCTTGGCGGCACTTTTTCCTTGTACCCTGTCTTCTGGAAAGCCTGGAGCGACAAACTTTCAGAAAACCCCGACTCTCACGACGCTTCTCTGGCTCTGCGTTTTTTTGCCGCCGCGCTGCAAGGTAAAACTGTTAACTGGGCCGATGTGGTCGTTCAGGGATTACGCGCTGTTTTACATGATGCGGAAAATTCACCCGCTCCGCGTCGGGCAGGTTCTGTTGTCACAATGGACGACACGAAGCCTTCAGAGGAATCCCCGCTGGGAGGCGCAGATGCTGCTCATGCCCAACAGGGCGAACTGGACGAACAGCCCTTTGAAACGCTTGCCGGAGAAAGCCCGGAAGCTCCCTCTGTTGTTGGAGTTCCCGTTGCTGGAGTCCCTGTTGCGGATACTCCTGCGGACATTTCAGATGATTTTTCTGACGAAATGGTTGAAGATTTTGCGGGTACAGATGCGGAGCTGTCTCCTGACGACGTGATGCTCGAGACTCCCGACGCGCCTGAAGCGTCTGACGCGGCCGCTTCTCCCGACGCTTTTGCACTTGATGCCTGTGAAGACCTTTCTCCGGACGATGAACTGCCCTCTGATACCTCCTCCACCGATGCTTTTGCCTCTGGCGAAGACACCGATCTTTCTCCTGACGATATGGGGATGGATTTCCTCGAAGAATCCGCTGCTGCCCCCGGTTTTGATGCGGGTCCTTCCTCAAAAGAGGGGGCCGATGCCGCCCTTGACGATATTTTGCCTGGTGAGCTTCCCGAGCGTATGCCCGAAACGGCTACGGACGTTATGGCAGCCGTTAGTACAGAGGCCCCCCCTTCGCCTGCTCCCGCCGACGCCTTCTTGAACGCAGAAGCAGATTCGGGGCAGTTTACCGCCCCCTCGGAGGAAGGCCTGACTGCCTTAGGCGAGGAAGACCCCGCCGGTGAAGCCTTGGCGCTTTCTCAAGACGCGCACGCAGCAGAAGACGGGGATGACAGCGCTTCCGACGATGAAGAAGAGGCTTTTTCCCTGAGAACGCGCTCCATGGCTGAAGTGCTGGCAGAGCAAGGTGACATAGCCGGTGCTCTGGATATATACCATGAGCTTTTGGCTTCCTCTGGCGATGAAGAACGGCCCGTCTTGGAGCAAAGGGCGGAAGAGCTGCAACAACGGCTTGAGTCTCCCGCTTCAGCGGAGCATAAAGCGGAAGAACGCGCTGTTCAGCCCGGAACGGAAAGTACCCGCCTTGTCAATTTGCTGGAGTCTTTGGCCCAGCGCCTTGAAGACCGGGCCAGGTAACGCGCTGTCCGGGGCGGTAGACAGCCTGCTTTTTTTCGCCCTAGCCCGGCAGCGTTCCGCTTTTGCTGCACACCTTTTATTGGAGTAGAAGCAAAACAGTCACAAGTATTTACTGGTAAATACTTGCAGAGCAGTTTATATTTTCCATAGAATTCATTATGGAATGGCTTTTGATGCCTTTGGAGCGCCGCCAGAAGCGGCGCAAACCGGTCGGAATATGCCTTGAGAATCTCGCTTTTCGTTGTGGCGTTCCGAGTTAAGCAGGCGAGGGGCCTGTTAATGAAATCAGTTGTTGTCTGCTCAAAATTGTACCTGTGAGCCTTTTTCCCCGCATAGCTACCGGAGTTTGCCTGTGCAACGCCTTTTCATTTCCTTGTTGATTTTTTCCGCCCTGGGACTCACCGCTTGCGGTAAAAGTCAAATCATCAAGGATTCCTGGAAGTTTACCAACCGTCAATACCGTTCCTACCTCAACACCCCGGCTCAACTGGACATGGATGATATCGGCAGTTGCGAACCATATGAACTGGCCCTTGGTGATGCGCTGATGCGGGTAGACGCACAGCTCCACCGTCTGGTCCGAAGCATGGAAAACAGCGACAGCAACCCGGACCAAGGCTGGGTTTTGCGGATGATGAACGATTTTTCCTGGCTTTCAGGAGTAGCTCTTGTAGGCCCCCAAGGCGAACAGATTGCCCGATATCCTGAAGACTACCCGAAGCCCTTTGACGTTACGCCCCTTCTTGTTGCCGACCCCAAACAAAAAATCGGCGATTTGCGGGCCTATGTGCAGCAAACCGAGTTTGGCCCGGAAATATATATTGCCAACCCGGTTTACGGAGGAGAAACGCTTCGCGGACTTGTGGTGGCCTATTTTGACCCCAGGGTTCTTGCCGGTATGAGCCGTGACCCCAACAATATCATGATAGTAGGCCCCAACGGCGTTTTATGGGCCGGAAACCAGGGCGCAAGTACAGTGGTTCACCAGCAAGACTGGGAACAGGTGCTGAAAAACAAGTCCTGCGGCACTCTTGGCGACAGCAAAACGGGCTATTTCTGGACCACCCGCTACCTGGGCAATCTGCCACTTGTTTACGCAGTGCCGCTTTCAGCCGGAAAAGCCATTGAAGCCATACTTGAAAAACAACCCGAACAGGGTGAAATCACCCCTGCGCCCGTTGCTGACAACGAAACAGCTTCGCAATAGCGCATTCGGAACAGCTACTGTTTGAAAGGCCTGGTATTTTTACTTTTTATATTATTACAGTGCGGCATGTCTGCCCCGCCTGACAGGCGGAACACACATCAAGAGGTGCAACCATGGCATTAACCACCCCCGAACTCAAGCAACGCCAGATAACCGTAACGGAACATCTTCTACTGCACCAAAAAAAATCTCCTGCTGCCACCGGCGTGTTTACGCAGCTTTTGTACGACCTCATCCTTGCTGCAAAACTTATTTCCCGCAACACCAACAAAGCGGGGCTGCTGGATGTTCTCGGCGCCACCGGCGAAGTGAACGTGCAGGGCGAAACTGTTCAAAAAATGGATGAATACGCCAACAGAACGCTTATCCACCGTATGCAGCGCAGTGGTGCGCTGTGTGCCATGGCTTCTGAAGAAAACGCGGACATTATCCCCGTGCCGGACCGTTTTACCCGTGGCGATTATATTCTGATTTTCGACCCCCTTGACGGGTCGTCCAATATGGACGTCAACGTGAACGTAGGTACCATATTCTCTATATTGCGCCGCATTTCACCGGCAGAACGCGATGTGGAACTCTCTGACGTTCTGCAACCCGGCTACAAGCAGGTCGGCGCAGGCTATGTGCTGTATGGTCCCTCCACAATTCTTGTATATACGACCGGTCATGGCGTTCACGGCTTTACCCTGGACCCGAGCGTTGGGGAATTTTTGCTGTCCCACCCGGACATGCGCCTTCCCGAACGGGGCAAGTACTACTCTGTGAACGAAGGCAACACCTCCTTCTGGGACGAGCGCACAGCCAGGATTATTGCCGGCTTCAAGGGCACGGACAACCCCAGGGGCACGCCGTACTCTCACCGCTACGTCGGCTCCATGGTGGCAGACGTGCACAGAACCCTGCTGACAGGCGGCATATTCATGTATCCTCTGGATTACAAGGACCCTGAACACCCAAGAGGAAAACTGCGTTATCTTTGTGAAGCAGCGCCCATGGCTTTTCTTATAGAACAGGCCGGCGGTCTGGCCACAGACGGTGTGCGCCGCATTCTGGATATTACCCCGGAAAGCCTGCATGCCAGGGTGCCTTTGTTCCTCGGTTCCCGTCAGGAAATGGAGTATGTGATGAACGGTCTTGCCAAGGCCTAGGGCTCGGCAAGTTTCTTATTGAGCGAAGAACGCTGAAAAAAAAATTTCAACGCTTCTTCCAGTACCAGGAGACAGCCCCCTGCGCCATGCTTTGCCTCGGAATAGAAACTTCCTGTGACGACACCTCCCTCGCTCTGGTTGACGAGGGCAGACTGGTAGCTCAGGCAAGCTCCACCCAGGCCGATTTGCATGCGCTTTTTGGAGGGGTGGTGCCGGAAATCGCCTCGCGTGAGCATTTGCGGCTTATAGGTCCCTTGTGTGATGCGCTTTTGTGTAAAGCCGGGGTCAGGCCCGATGCTATAGACGTTGTTGCGGTTGCCCGAGGGCCAGGCCTTTTGGGCAGCTTGCTTGTCGGCGGGGCCTTTGCCAAATCCTTTGCGCTTGGGTGCGGCGCCCGGTTTATCGGTGTGAACCATCTGCATGCGCATATGCTGGCAGCGGGCCTGGAACGAAAAATTATTTTCCCGGCGCTCGGGCTGCTGGTTTCCGGCGGGCATACCCATCTGTATTATATTGATAGCCCGCACTCGTTTGCACTTTTGGGTAGAACGCTTGATGATGCGGCCGGGGAAGCCTTTGACAAGGCAGGCAAAATGCTCGGGCTGCCTTATCCGGCAGGCAGCCATATTGATACGCTTGCCCGAAACGGTGTGGCGGATAAAAAACTGTTTCCCCGCCCGTATCTGGACAACGACAACCTTGATTTCAGTTTCAGCGGCTTGAAAACCGCCATGAGCCAATACCTTGCAGGTCATGAGGAATTACGTGCCGAATGGGATGTGCAAAGCGGGGCGCTGCATTTTGCCAATGATGCGCAGCGTTCAACAATGGAAGCTCTGTGCGCTTCCTATTCCATGGCCATTGTAGACACGCTTGTTGCCAAAACACGCCGTGCTCTGGACAAAGCGCATGACAAGCCGGTTAAAAGCCTGCTTCTGGCAGGCGGGGTAGCGGCAAACAGTTCCTTGCGAGAGCGGATGCGGACACTGGCTGACGAGCGCAGAATTGCGTTTACCGCGCCCGCAACAAATCTTTGCACTGATAACGGAGCCATGATAGCGTATCTTGGTTGGCTGCTTGCCGCCGATGGTTTTGGTCATGATCTTTCCATGGAAGCCATTCCCAGAGGGCGGGCAATTCCTGATGATATGCACAAGCTACCCGCATACGCTTGACACAGAAGCAGGCCCACACTATTTTCAATGAAATTACACGAAGCACCAATCTGCTTTTCATACTGAAGGGCAGTTTGTTGATAACGAAGCAAGGAGTCTCATTATGGCCACCAATGTCAGCGACAGCAGCTTTGAAAACGATGTGTTGCAATCATCCACTCCTGTTCTGGTGGACTTCTGGGCCCCGTGGTGTGGCCCGTGCCGCGCCCTCGGACCTGTTATTGACGAGTTGAGCGCCGAATTTGAAGGCAAAGTCACTATCGTAAAAATGAACGTGGACGAAAACCCCTCCACGGCATCCAAGTACAGTATCCGCGCTATTCCAACCATGATTCTGTTCAAAAACGGTGAAGTTGTCGAACAAATCACCGGCGCGGTAGCCAAAGCGAACCTGAAGGATATACTGGAACAAAAGGCTCTTGCCTGATGCCCCAGGTTGACGTTCTGGTTATTGGAGCAGGCCCGGCCGGAGTTTCTGCCGCCATCTACCTTGCGCGTTTTGGCGTAAGCGTGGCTCTGGTTGAAAAACTCGCGCCGGGCGGCTTGCTTCTGCAAACCTTTGCCATAGAAAACTACCCGGGCTTTCCCAAAGGGGTCAAAGGGTATGAACTGGCGGATTTGCTTGCGGAACAGCTTGCCCCTTATTCCAATATTTCCCGCATAGTCGGGGAAGTTACGGAACTGTCGCTCACCGGTGAAACAAAAACCGCACGGGTTGATGACACAAACATTGAAGCGCGCGCCGTAATTGTTACTTCCGGCGTGCGTTACAGAAAAATGGGGCTGCCCCGTGAAGAGGAGTTTCTCGGCAAAGGCATTTCCCATTGCGCCCTTTGTGACGGAAACTTCTTTCGCGGGCAGCGTATTGCGGTTGTTGGCGGTGGAAATTCCGCTGTGGAAGAGGCCCTTCATCTGGCCAAAATTGTGGCCCACATGCACATTATCCACCGCAGAAGCGAGTTTCGGGCCGCTCCAATATACCTTGAGCGGCTCAAAGCCCTTTCCAATGTTACCTTGGAGCTGAATTCGGTAATAACCGGGCTGCATGGCTCCAAAATATTGGACGGGCTTACAATCAAGCGGGTGGACAGTGGCCGGGAAGACCATCTCGCCGTTGACGGTCTGTTTGTGTTCATTGGTTTTAACCCGGCAGCGGACTTTTTGCCGACCGGTCTTTCGCGTGATGCACACGGTTTTATTGAAACCGATACGGAAATGAGAACAAATATCCCGGGCGTTTTTGCCGCCGGGGACGTTCGATCAAAGCTTTGCCGACAGGTGGTTACCGCTGTGGGCGATGGCGCAACCGCGGCAAACTCCGCACATACCTATCTGGAACAGCTCCATGTCTAATATTGTCCTGCGTGTCTTCGGTCTTGTGCTTTTGACCGGCATGTTTTCCGGTTGTGGCATTATTGACTATTTTTTCCTTCCGCCCCCGGAAGACACCGCCCAGGAACTGTTTGAAGCTGGCAACGACGCCATGCGGGAAAAGGACTTCCTTGCCGCCAGCGGCTATTACTCCAAGTTGAAGGATAACTTCCCCTTCAGCCCCTATGCCATTGAGGCCGAGCTTTCTCTTGCGGACTGCTACTATCTTGATGAAGAGTGGGGCATGGCAGTTGAAGCCTACAAGGAATTTGAAACCCTGCACCCGAGGCATCAGGCCATTCCCTACGTTTTGTATAATATCGGCATGTCCAATATGAAGGGGTATCCTTCCATTGACCGTCCGGCAAACCAGATTGAGGAAGCCTATTCGTATTTTCAGCGCCTGAGAGAAAGCTACCCCGGCTCGGAATATGCCAACGCTGCGGTTGAGCGCATGGCCGAATGCCGTAAACTTCTTGCTGAACATGAACTTTTTTATGCGGACTTTTATTTCCGCATGGGCAGATATACTTCCGCCTTGGCACGCTACAAGAACATACTCGAAAACTTCAGCGATGTGCCGGACGTGTATTCCCATGCCCAACTGAAATCCAAGGCCGCTTTTGTCAAGAGTAGCGAAAAGGTATCCGAAGAGACCCGAGAGAACAGGGAAGGGTCATGGAAAGACTGGTTCAAATGGCTCTAGAGAAAGGCTGATTTTTTCCGTCTGGACTGCGTTGCTGCGGCCTTTTTAAAGAGGGGCAGGACCGAAGAGTCCAGCCCCTCTTTAAAAAGGCCGCGCGCCTTGCCAGACGAAAAAACTCAGCCTTTCTCCGGCGTTTAGCTGTGACAGGAAAAGAGTGAGAGAAAAGTGTTTGCTTCGCTCCACTTTATAAAAAGAGGGCAGGACCGAAGAGTCCAGCCCCTCTTTAAAAAGGCCGCGCGCCTTGCCAGACGGAAAAACTCAGCCTTTCTCCGGCGTTTGAAAGAGTCGTTTGAAAGAGTATAGATATTTCGCTTTTCGACTTCCTCCTTCTCAGTATCTTTTATTGGAAAGGCCGACAAATGTCGGCCTTTCAGCGCATCTTGCCTCGACACATACAAGGATATTCACATGCCGCTTGAATCTGGAACGGAACTTCATGACCTGACAATAACCGACCTTACCGTTCAAGGGCAAAGCATTGCCCGGCATGATGGACGGGTACTTTTTCTGGACCAGGGGCTTCCGGGTGAAGTGGTTGACGCACGCGTTATCGACATTCGCAAGAAAACGGTTTTTTGCGAAGTTACGCACATCACGCAGTATTCTCCGAACCGGGTAAGCCCTTGGTGTCCGCATTTTGGCGACTGCGGGGCCTGCATGTGGCAGCACTGTACGCTGAAAGCCCAGCGGGAGTGGAAACACCGGCATGTTACACAGACTCTTGCCCGTATAGGCAAGGTTACAGACATTGTAGTGCACCCGGTTGCTGCATCACCGCTTTCGCGTGCATACCGGAACAAGATGGCCTTTGCCTTTGGCGCTTCCTCTGACGAAGAGGGTTGCGCCATCGGGTTACGCCTGCACCGGGGGCATGCTCTGGTTGAGGTTACGCAATGCGGCATCATTCCCGAAGCCGCCAACCAGGTTGTCGGGTTTGTTCGCAACTGGCTCAATGCAGACGATGGGGATAGTGAGACAGCCTCCCCAGCGGCTGGCTCCGGCAGTCTTGCCGGGTATTTGCGCTTTCTTGTGGTACGGGTTCCTGACTACGCGCCCGAGGGCAAACGCGCCGTGCATGTTGAATGTATTACTGGAACAAACCACCGCGCCCTTTTTGGTAAAACGCAAGACGATGCTGCTGCGGGCGGGCGGAAGGGCGGGACTACAAACCGCGACAAGGTGATGGAACTGGCTAATCTGCTTTGTTCCAAGCACAAACTGGCAGATGGCTTTGTGCATTCGGAACGAAAGAGCACAGCCGACGTAGCCCAGGGAGAGCGGGTTATTGCGACTTTCGAAAAGCCTTTTGCCAAAGAGGCCTTTGACGGTTGCGTGCTTAGCTGTGTTCCGCACGACGCGTTCCTGCAAACCAACACTTCGGTTGCAACGTTGCTGTACAGGCGTGTGGCTGAAGAAGCAGGCCTTGGCGGCACAGAAGTATTGTGGGATTTGTATTGCGGCGTCGGCAGCATTGCCCTGTATCTGGCAGGGCAGACAAAAGAGGCGCACGGCTTTGAAGTCAATCCGAATGCAGTGAAGGCCGCGCGTAAAAATGCCGCCGCCCTAGGCATGTCCAACTGCCATTTTCACACGGGCGCTTTGGGTAAAACCAGCCTTTCCGGCATAGCTGCCCCGGATTGCATTGTGCTGGACCCGCCAAGAGCCGGGCTTGATGAAGGCGTGGCAGAGATGCTGCTTTCGCTGCCAGCGCGAAAGCTCCTGTATGTTTCCTGTGACGCGGCAACACTTGCCAGAGACTGCACACGGCTGGCTTCACGCTGGACGCCCACGGCCTGTTATCCTTTTGATATGTTTCCAAACACTCCGCATGTGGAAACACTGACGGTATTCACCCCGCGCTAAAAAATTTTGAATTCTGCTATTCGCAAAAACAAGGAGAATGTCGATGCAGCCGGAACTGGACAGTTTTTTGGATGAATGGACCACAGATACCAACGATGTGAAGCCTACGTTTAATGCCATCTATGCCTTTCTTGGCGGGCTTGATAACGTATCCCTTGATTTTGTGGCCAGACCCGGTGTGAGCTATTCCTTGCGGGCCAAGCACGCAGAACAGAAAAATCGCACACTATTCGTTCTGGTGGACATCATCGATGATGATCCGCAAGCTCGTTGGCTCTCTGTCTGTTTTTATGATGATCTTGTAATGGACCCGCAAGAAAAGGGCGATGTAGTACCCGCAGGCCTGATGGGAGAAGACGCACGCTGCTTTGATCTCGATGAAGGCAGCTTTGAAATGCAATCCTACCTTCTCGATCGACTCCGCGAAGCTGCCGCCATGGCACCGGAGAAAAGGTAAACGCCGAGTTTTTCCGTCTGGCAAGGCGCAAGCCGTTTAAAGCAGGGGCTGGACTTCTTGGTCCGCCCTCTCTTTAAAACGAAAGGAAGCAAAGCAATTCCTTCTTCTCTAACCTGCATATTGCATGAGCAAGCTCAAAACAAAAGGTTTTGAGCTTGCTCATGCAATATGCAGGCTAACTCCCGATATAACCGGGAGTCGGGTAAACGCCGAGTTTTTCCGTCTGGCAAGGCGCAAGCCGTTTTAAAGAGGGGGCTGGACTTCTTGGTCCTGCCCCCTCTTTAAAACGGCGCCGCAACGCGGCCAGACGGAAAAAATCGGCGTTTACCTATAAGGCCCAGAACCAGAAAACTAGAGGCGCTATTATCAGACGATACCAGGCGAAAGGCCGGAAGGATATGCGGCTGACCAGGCCGATCAGCACCTTGATTGCAATCAGGGCAGAAACAAAGGCCATGAAGGTGCCAAGGGTGAAGAAGGGCAGATCCGCGCTGGAAAGCTTGTCCATGTCGGACAAGAGGGAAAAGCCAGTGGCAGCCACCATGATCGGCACTGCTGCAATGAAGGAATATTCTGCGGCAACAGGCCTGCTGGCACCAAGAAGAAGCCCGCCCATAATGGTGGACGTGGACCTTGAAAAACCGGGCCACAGGGAGAGGCATTGAAAACAGCCTATCCCGAAAGCCATGCGCGGTGAAACCTGGTCAAGCGAGACAAGCTGCTCGCTTTGATTCTTTTTGGAGCTTAGCATTTCGGCGTAAAGAATGAATAACGCGCCAACTGCCAGGGCAATGGATACGCTTACCGGATTAAAAAGGTGGGTTTTGATAAAAGAATGCAGCAACAGGCCGACAGTGCAGGCCGGAAGGCAGGTAAGGAACAGCAGATACAGGCCCCATAATCCGGAAAATTTACCTTTTTCCACGCCACCCCTGGGAATAAGCCCTATGAAGCGCCGCCAATACAGCGCGACAACAGCCAGAATGGACCCAAACTGAATGGCTATTTCAAAGGTTTTAATGCGTTCACTGTCCAGGTGAAGCAGGGCGCTGGTAATGATCAGATGCCCGGAGGAAGAAACCGGCAAAAACTCGGTAAGCCCTTGAACAAGGCCCAAAATAGTGGCTGCAATATATTCTGACATGGTAAAAAGGGCTGGGGTGGAAGAAAAAAAGCTGCGGAAGGTCAAATACCTCATGCGTGTTCCGGTTGCAAGCCCTTTATGCTTCGGATAGTATGCGGCAAATATAACGCCTCTTCGCCCCCGTTTTTTTTTGTGTTTGCAGCGCACGTCCATTACATATTGCCGGGGAAAGAGCAGCACATGGGAGGTCTTTGATGGCAACCATCATGCCCCAGTCTGAACTGGTACGCCGAGCCTTTGCCTATGTAGCGCAAACAAGGGAAGAAGCGCCTTCCAAATCACTTTCTGCAATCATTGACGATGCGTCCATGCGTTTTAACCTTTCCCCCCTTGATTCTGAAGCCTTGCAACGGCTTTTCCAAAACGATTCCGGGGAACAAGCCAGGCGGCCGGGCGCATAAAAGGCTCTGTTGACTGGTGAAATGCCCTTTTCCATGGTGCCTTGTTCCGTATTGTTACCCGATTAACTGCCCACGAAGGTCTTTTTTCTGAAACTGCCCGTACCTTCCCTTTTGCAGCGCTGTATCCTGCGTGAACTGACACTCACTTTTGTGATGTGTGTCTTTTCTCTTGTTTCGCTCATTCTTATCGGGCGTGGCCTGAAAATGCGCGACCTGTTCCTTGGTCTGGAATTTTCCTTTCAGGATATTGCACTGCTCTTTGCCTATATGACCCCAATGTTTTTGATCATGATCCTGCCTATCTCCTGCATGGTCAGCGTATTTCTTACTTTTTTGCGAATGAGCACTGACAGGGAACTGATCGCCTTGAAAGCAGGCGGTATCAGCCTGTATCAGCTTTTGCGATCGCCGGCAGTTTTTTCTTTTTTGTGCATGTGTCTTGCCGTCTTTATTTCCCTGCACGCCATCTCCTGGGGGATGAACAGCTTTCGGTCCACGGTGTTGCATATCGCCAATACCAGGGCCAAGGTAGTGATTCAACCGGGTGTGTTCAACAAGGATGTATTCGGCCTTACTCTGTTCGCCCGCAAGGTTGACCCGATTTCCGGCAGGCTGTCGCAGGTGATTTTTGAAGACAAGCTGCAAGATAGAAACGCCAGCATCACCATTCTGGCCCCCGAAGGGGAAATTGTTACAGACACGGAAAACGCCGCTTTACGCTTCAAGCTGGAAAACGGTCGTATTTACCGGGTAGACGGGGCCAATGTAACCATACTTGAATTCGACGAGTATTCCATTGCCCTCGATCTGAGCAAATTGTTTGCCGCTGTCGATCTAGGCGATCTTCGCCCCAAGGAAATGGCCTGGGATGCGCTTGTGGCAATGGACAGGAACCAGGACGCCCCGAGTGAAAAATATCAACGAAGGGTCGGGGTGGAAATTCAAAAACGCTGGTCCTTGCCGGTGGCCTGTCTGGTTTTGGGCATTTTCGCCCTTCCTTTGGCCTGCGCGTTTGAAGGGGTGAAGCGACAACTCGGCATTGTTCTGGCCCTAGGGCTTTTTCTCTGTTACTATAGTGTTTTTTCCATCGGTGTGAGCATGGGGGAATCTGGTATGCTCTCGCCCGTGGTCGGCCTGTGGATGGCCAATTTCTTTTTTGCCGTGGCGGCCATTATCGGCCTGTACCTGACCTATAAAGAACGAGTGCCCTCCTTCTCGTCCTTGTATTATACCGTCAAACGCGGTTTTGGCCGAAAAAACAGGCAGGAGCGCAGCCAGTGACGCTTCTTACCCGCTATCTTGTTCGGCAAAACCTGTTTCTGGTTTTTACCATTCTGCTTATCGGCACGGGTCTGTATCTTTTGACAGATGTGTTTGAACGCCTGGATCATTTTTTGGAAAGTGAGGCAGGGCCGGTTCTTATGTTCAGCTATTTCGCAGTAAAGCTGCCGATGATCATTTCTCAGATTTTACCAGCTGTGTTTATTATTGCCGTTGTTGTGCAAATGAATTTTTTGCGTAGAAGCAACGAACTGACAGCCCTGACAGCCGGGGGCATAGCTCCTGGAGTGCTTGTCCGGTCCATATTGCTCTATGGGCTGGCGTGGGCTGTGGGGCAGTTCGCCTTTGCCCAGTTAATCGGGGTAGAAGGCGAACGCACAGCCAATCGGATATGGCAGGAAGATGTGAAGGGCAGAACCGCAGAAGAAATGAGCATCAGCGGCCTGTGGTTTACGGAAAAAAACAAGGTTATCCACGTAGGCAAGGCTTATCCCGGCAAGCAAATGGGGGAAAACATCCTTGTGTATGATCTGGACGGCACCGGCATTGAAATCAAAGAAATCATCAAGGCAAAACGCTTTCAACTGGAAAAGCAGGGCTGGCGGCTGGAAGAGGGCGAATCGCTCAAACCGGCGGAATATGCGCTGAGCAATTTTGACTCCCTGCTTCTGCCCCTGGAGCAGGACTTGAAAGTTTTTCAGATTACCACCAAAACCGGGGCCAAGCCGTCAGAGCTTTCGCTGGGTGAGCTACGAGATACCATAGCCCGGCTTGAAGCTTCCGGCTCCAATGTGGAACTTTTGCGCACAGCCTGGCATGGAAAAATGTCCTACGCCTTTTCTCTGGTCATCATGGGCTTGCTGGCACTGATTATTTCCCGTCTCACGCCCAGCATTTACAAAGCCATTTTTCTTTCCCTGATCGTGGTGTTCTTTTACTACGGCATCAACACCTTTTGCATGAGCATGGGAGAAAAGGGGCTTGTTGCGCCAGTAATTGGGGCCTGGTTTGCCAACGTATTCTTTTTCGGGGCCGGTATACTCTGGATATCCCTGCCTGCCTTGCGGAAGAAATATTTTCGATCTGCGTAGAAGAAGCCTTGAAGCATTATGCCTTTCTACTATGCATCTTGGCAGACGTGCTGTCAGGCAAGTCCGGCTTGATACAAAGACAGCATGTATACATTTTCAAAGTCGCCTTGCTCCAAATGTGTCGACGACTATCTAGTGTACTGAACCATAAATTCATATACAAAATCAGGACACTGGCCGCCGGGCTGTCAAGCCCGGCGCGCCGCCCCAGGCGGCGTGAGCAAGGCGTAAACCACGCTTTTCGCCTTGCGATCTTCTCAGAAATTTACGCATACATTTCTGAGACAGTACACTAGTTGCTAAAGCGTTCCTTGATCTTTTGCGAATAGCATATGTAGGGAATCAGCGTGAAAGCAAGCACCGTGTGCAGAGTAAGGTCTGTAACCATAAATACAGTATTTCTGTCGATGTAGCGAAACACAAAGCTGTACAATACAGTTTGACCGAGGGTGAAGAATAGCGAGCCGAGAAGCAGGGCAATGAATAATGTCGGAAAATTCTTTTTCTTTCTGAAAAAAGAGTTCGCGTTGGCAAGAGTCAGGGCGCAAAA